>JAEKKE010000154.1 GCA_019510535.1 Acidobacteriota bacterium | reverse complement strand
CATCTTGAGGAACTCCCATCTTCTTTGTCGGCAGGGTTTGTAGATACTGGTCTATCTCTGCCTGCGGAGTGCCCACGTGACGCTCCGTTGGTATCCAGCCGGGGGCAACCAGATTTACCGTAATGCCGGTCGGCGCCAGTTCTCGTGCCCAGGAACGAGTCTGCCCGAGCTGGGCGCCTTTTGCCGCCACATAATTGGCGAACCGAGGGTTTCCCAATTCGAAGACTTCGCTTCCGATCTGAATGATGCGGCCGAATTGCTTCTCCTTCACCTTCTCAGCCTGCGTGACGAGTGCATCTATCTCGGTGGGATTTCGAACGTTAGCCTTTACGGCCAGGGCCTGTGCGCCGAGTTTGCGGATCTGATCGCAGAGATCTTCGGCTCCGTCTTTGCCGTTGAAGTAGTTGGCGACCACATTCATACCGGCTGCGCCGAGTTCGAGTGCGATAGCGCGCCCAAGGCCGCGCGATGCTCCGGTTACCAATGCCGTTCGCTTCATCGTAGGTTCCTTTGATTTGAAAGTCTTCTCATCGCAAAAATAGCAAAGTAGCTTCCCATCTTTTCTACGCTAGCCATTCTGCCCTTAGCAAAAGGGCTAATCGCACGAAAGTCAAAGGCAGGTAGATTCGTCAGGACAAATAAAGTCCTGATCGCTCCAGCCGAACGCAATTTTCCGGACTTCTTTTGACATTCCACCTTTCCTATGGACATTGCAAAGGAGTACTGCTAGCTTCTATGCATTGTCCAAAGGAGTGACCGGGATGACCTCCAGATTCCGTCTTTTCGCGGCAAAGCTTAGCGGAATGTTCGGCCGTCGAAAAGCCGATCACGAATTCGACGACGAGATGCGGTTGCACCTGCAGCTGCTCACGGAGCGATACATTCGCCAAGGAATGCGTCCTGAAGAGGCCGCTTCGGCGGCGCGCCGTCAATTCGGCAATACAACGCTCTTACAGCAAGGCCAGAGAGAGATGCGCTCGATCATGTCCCTCTCCAATCTTGGACGCGATCTCCGCTTCAGCGTGCGTCAGCTCCGCCGTAACCCGACGCTTGCCCTCGTCGCCATCACCTCCCTCGCTCTGGGCATCGGCGCCAATACCGCCATTTTCGCTGTTGCGAAAAAAGTTCTCCTCGATACCCTGCCCGTCAAAGACCCGAAACAGCTCCGCATGCTCACCTGGGTCGCCGGCCACGATCAGAAGGTACCACTCGTCTGGGGTGATGCTTCCTCCAACGCCAGTGGCGACCACATCAGCTCATCATTCTCCTACCCTGTGTTTGAAGAACTGCGCAAGCAGAGGGATGCCTTCCAGTACCTCTTCGCCTTCAAAGACGTCCAGATGACCGCTACTGTCGACGGTCAGCCCGACCTCGTCTCCACCGAGCTTGTGAGTGGCGATACCTTCAACGCGCTCGGAGTCCAGCCCATACTCGACCGGCCCCTTACAGCCGCCGATGACACCGACTC
This sequence comes from Acidobacteriota bacterium, assembly GCA_019510535.1. Lineage (GTDB taxonomy): Bacteria > Acidobacteriota > Terriglobia > Terriglobales > Acidobacteriaceae > Terriglobus. Next base: position 2,523 of record JAEKKE010000154.1, on the reverse strand, counting down.
CAGCGCAGGCCCGGTCGCCGTCATCAGCGAAGCCTACTGGGCCGCTCACTTCGCCCGTTCTTCCTCCGCGCTCGGCAAAACTATCTCGCTCAATGGCATCCCCACCACCATCGTGGGCATCGCCCCAGGCAGCTTCACCGGTCTGCAGATGGACACCGTCACACAAGTCTTCGTTCCCCTTGTCATGCAGCCGCTGCTTCTACCGCGCCCTCAAAACAGCAGCACCTCCCTACTCAACAACCCTCAATCCTGGTGGCTGCTCGTCATGGCACGCCTGCGTCCCGATGTCCCTGAGATCCGCGCGCAAGCCAGGCTCGACGCTATTCTGCGTCAGGCTGCAGCTGCAGGTATGCCGGACGGAAAAGCTCCCGCTCAATTCCATCTCCAGTTCCAGCCCGGAGACCGCGGCCTCGACTACCTGAAGGACGCGTTCGCCAAGCCTTCCTACATGCTGCTCTCACTCTCCGGCCTGGTGCTTCTACTGGCCTGCGTCAACCTTGCCAACCTGCTTCTCGCCCGAGTGGCTGCCCGCGAACGCGAGGTAAGTACGCGCCTCGCCCTCGGAGCAGGCCGCGCACACATTGTGCGCCAGATGCTCACTGAAAGCCTGCTGCTCTCCTCACTCGGAGGTGCCGCCGGTCTGCTCGTCGGCTATCTCGGTCGAAACCTCATCCCACACCTCCTCGCAAAATCGTGGAGCCCGGAGAGGATCCAGCTTGACTTCGATGGACGAGTCATTGCCTTCACTGTTGGTGTCTCCCTCGCAACTGGAATTCTTTTCGGTCTCGCTCCCGCATGGCAGGCTACACGCACGAACGTCAACTCTGGTCTCAAGGACACAACCCACGCCACTTACAGCCGCCAGAAGATGGGTCTCGGCAAAGGTCTTGTCATCTTCCAGATCGCACTTTCGGCAATCCTGCTCATCGGAGCCGGGCTTTTCGTGCGGACTCTGGTCAACCTCAACCACACTCCGCTTGGCTTCCGGCCAGACAACATCCTTCTCTTCCGCCTTGCCCCTCCGAAAACCCGTTATACAGGCCCGCAAAGCACTGCGCTTTATAGCCAGCTTGAAAAAAAATTGGCCGTAATCCCTGGTGTTCGCTCGGTCTCGTTGAGCACAATCGCTATCGTCGGTGACGGTTACTCAGGTTCCACCTTCCACGTCTCCGGCCGCCCTATCATCGAGGGTGCACGGCGCGTTCAGATGAATATCGTCGGCACCGATTTTCTCTCCACGCTTGGTATCTCCATCATGCGCGGCCGTAGCTTCAACACGCACGACACCTATACCTCGCCCAAGGTCGCGGTCGTCAACCAGACTCTTGCACAGAAATACTTCCCTAACCAGGACCCTCTGGGCCAGACCTTTGAGAACGAAGACGCGGACGGCCCCATCCAGATCGTCGGCATCGCCGCCGACACTCGCTACGCCAATCTTCGCAGCCCCACGCCCCCGCTCTTCTATCTTCCCTACCTGCAGCATCCTGATAACGTGGGCCGCATGGTCGTCGAGCTTCGCACCTTCGCAGAGCCCTCCGGCATCGTCAATCAGGTTCGGGCCGCCGTTGCCTCACTCGATCCAAACCTGCCCCTGATCGAAGTCCGTACCATGACCCAACAGATCGACTCCAGCCTCTCCAACGAACGCATCTTCGCGCGACTCACCGCCGGCTTCGGTCTGCTTGCCCTCCTCCTCGCCTGCATCGGCATCTATGGCATCATGACCTACACCGTAGCCCGCCGCACGAGCGAGATTGGCATCCGTATGGCTCTCGGAGCCCGCGCGGACCAGGTCCTCTCGATGGTGCTGCGTGAGGTGTCCTGGATGGCTTTGGCCGGTGTCGCGATAGGCATAGGGGGAGCGCTATGGCTGGGGCGCTTCCTTAGCGCGATGCTGTACGGGTTGAAACCCTCAGACCCGCTGACGCTGATAACCGCCGCGGCATTGCTGGCTATCATTGCGCTGTTAGCCGCGCTTGGCCCCGCGCGGCGAGCATCGCGCATTGATCCTATCCGTGCGTTGCGACATGAATGAGGCCGGCATTCGTTGCTGTACATCATTGCCTACGCACTGTGCTTAGCTGAGTTCCTGAGCCAGCCCGATCAGAATCCCTTCAGGCCCGCGGATGTAGCAGAGCCGATACGAGTCCTGATACCGAACGACTTCGCCTACAAGCTTTGCGCCGCGATTGCGAAGCCTTTCAAGCGTCTCGTCGAGGTCATCTACGGCGAACATGACGCGCAGGTAGCCTAGAGCATTCACCGGAGCATTGCGGTGATCCGCCACAACAGGCGGCGAAAGGAAGCGAGAGAGTTCGAGACGGCTGTGGCCGTCCGGCGTCCGCATCATGGCGATCTCGACGCTCTGGTCGCCTAGTCCGGTGACACGTCCTGCCCATTCGCCTTCGATCGTAGCCCGGCCTTCGAGCTCGAGCCCGAGCTCTTGAAAGAAATCAATGCTCCCGTCGAGGTCATCGACCACGATTCCTACATTGTCCATCCGTTTGAGTGCCATGTGCC
>JAEKKE010000153.1 GCA_019510535.1 Acidobacteriota bacterium | reverse complement strand
GAGAAGAAGATTCTGTGCGGCGTGAACATGCACGTCGAGCCCGGAACCATGGTGGCGCTGGTTGGCCCCACAGGTTCCGGCAAGACGACGATCGTCAATCTGATCGCACGTTTTTATGAACCGGAACACGGTGTGGTTAAGATTGACGGTACCGACATCCGTACGTTCAAGCAGAAGTCGCTGCGTTGCCAGATCAGCTTCGTGTTGCAGGATACGGTCTTGTTCAGTGGAACGATCTGGGACAACATTGCCTACGGCCGGCCGGATGCAACCGAGGCAGAGATTGTCAGTGCTGCCGAAGCCGCCAATGCCATGGAGTTTATTGAGAAGATGCCGAATAAGTTCAATACCTTCGTTGGCGAGCGCGGTATGACTCTTAGCGGCGGGCAGCGTCAGCGCATTGCCATTGCCCGGGCAATCATTCGCAATGCTCCCATCCTGATTCTCGACGAGCCGACCTCGGGTCTCGATGCGGGGTCTGAGCAGCTGGTCTTTGAGGCGCTCGACCGTTTGATGGAAGGCAAGACCTCTATCGTGATTGCTCACCGGCTTTCGACCATCCGCAGGGCGCACTGCATCTATGTGGTTGACGATGGCCGCATTGTCGAATCAGGAACGCAGGAAGAGCTTATGGCACACGAAGACGGAGTCTTTCGCAAACTGCACGATATTCAGTTCTCCGAAGAAGCAGAGGGCGCCCGCCCTCCTCAGGGCACACCTCAAGGCGTGTCATCAAACTCCTGACGGAAGGAGTTTGATGACGCGACCCATGCCCTACAACTCCGTCAGTTCGCGGATGCGGCTTTCGACAATCTCCACGTATGCATCGATTTGATCGGTAGGGAAGTGTCCGGCATGGAAGGCATCCATCAGTTGCTTGTGGCTTAACCGGCCAAGCATCCCTCCCATCCAACGCGCATCATTGCGGGGAATCTTGTTCCCGATCCAGTCGAGATCGATACGCATCGCGTATCGTTTGGGATTGGCGACGCCAATCAGGAAGTTCGGTTGCTTCGGAGTCGCGAAGTCCACGTCGGAATCGCCCATACGAGTGATGAACTTCGATTCCCGGAAGCTGCCGACATTGCCCTTCGACCGCGCCTTGGTCCAGCTCAGACCGTTCGTGCCGAAGGTGGCTCCGACGTCATTAACCAGAAAGATCTGTTCGCCGGATTTCTTGTCCGAATAAACCGAGTTGTTCTCGTCTTTCAGGTCCCAGTTGTTCATCACCGCCATCATCACCCGCAGACCGTTGAACTCGCGTGTTCCTTTGAAGGGATTGTCGCCCCACAGCCAGATGCCGATCTTCTCCTGCCCGCCCGGTTTACGTGAGAACCGGGCCTGCCGGATGTGGCCTTTCTTCGCATCGTCGTCGCCCCTTGAGAGCTTGATGCCGGGGATCTCCGCAGCTTCCAGGACATAGTCGTCGTTGACGTAGTAGCCCATAGCCCAGAGGAGGCGTGACGCCACCACCTCCGGCCGTGCCTCCTCGCCCAGTTTTACGCGCCATTTCTTACCCATGGCGTCGCGCACGTCGAACTTCGGGTTGGTACCGTCGGTATCTTCCTCCAGAAATGTGAACGGCTCGGCTGGAGCCTTATCATTTCCTCCCTGACCGGCATACAAGTCGAGCGACTCAATCTTTCCAGGCTCGTGCCACAACGTCGGATTGTGGATCTCCGAGACAGGGAGTGGTGCCTTCTTAGACGATTTCTCGACCGCCGCCTGCGCTGGATTTGCTGCTGCCGGCGATGTCGCAGGCTGCTGCTGTGAAATGGCTGTAAAAGAGAGAAGCAGGCTAAGGCTTAGTACAAGGCTGGCAGGGCGAGGCATGACGATCTCCGTACTAACTACTTTCGATCTTTAAAGATTGGAAGCAGAATCTGACGCCCCCGTTGGTATGGTATCCATAGAAAACATCCAAGCAGTCAGGAAAAGCATCTGTCTTTTGTGAGCACTCACGTGAAGCTCCTTGTCCAGCCCGACGATGGTATCAAGCCTCTTCTAGCCGCCATCAACAAGGCAAAGAAAAACATACGAATCCTTATCTTTCGTTTTGACCGGTTTGAGATCCAGAAGGCTCTGGTGGCGGCCGTCGAGCGCGGCGTTACCGTCCAGGCGCTCATTGCCTACACGAATCGCGGGGAAGAGAAGAACCTGCGCAAGCTGGAGATGCAGCTTCTCGAGAGAGGCATTACGGTAAGCCGTACCGCCAACGATCTTGTGCGTTATCACGGCAAGATGATGATCGTTGACGACAAGGAACTCTACTTGTTCGCCTACAACTACACCCATATGGACATCGACCTTAGCCGGTCGTTCGGTGTTGCCATCAGGACTGCGTCCACGGTGAAGGAAGCGATCGAGCTCTTTGAGGCGGATTCCCATCGCGTTGCATTCAAGTAAAAGTCAAAGAACTCAGGCCTGGTCATCAGCCCGGTCAACGCTCGCGAGCGGTTGACCGACTTCATTCGTAAGGCGAAGAAGCGGCTCTACATCTACGAGATGAAGATAAGTGATGCCGAGTTTATTCGCCTGCTACAGAAGAAGATTGCGGAGGGCGTGGAGGTCCGCGTGCTCTCCCGCGCCTCTACCAAGAGCGATATCCTCCCTGTTCGCAAAATTGCCATGCGCCTGCATGCTCGGATCATTCTGCGCGATTCGGAATCCGCCTTTATCGGCAGCCAGAGCCTGCGCAAACTCGAGCTGGAGGCCCGGCGAGAGATCGGCGTCATCTTCAAGGACACGAAGGTCGTACACCAGATCGAGAGCATCTTCACGCGTGACTGGAAGAAGTCCGAACCGATTGTTCCCGAGAACGCCATGGAGGCGGCCTTTGACGTTCCGGCGAAGAAGGTAGCCAAGGAACTGGCAAAAAAGATCTCGGTCAAACCGGTGATCGAAAGGGTGCTTGACCGGGTGATGGATATCCGCGAGGATGCTCCGTTTGAGCCGGATGAAGTGGTCCAGACCGTCCGCGATGCTGTCCGGCAGGAGGTCCACGAGGCCGTGGCGGAGGCTCTCCGTAACCTCGCCCTGGACTGTATCGGACCCGTTCCCGACAATCCAGGTCCGGAAAAGGAAAAAAAGGGATAGAGCATTTTCCTGTAGGTGTGGTGAAGGGCTGATGCATCTACGGGCGTTTTCCGCACTGAAAACGCCGCTGCGCGCTTCTTCCGGGATACCCGGCGAATTGGAGTAACTGAACCCGCCTGGTTGGGGTTAAGCGGCTATCCTTAAAGGTGGTATGCAGGCAGAGCCTCTCTTTGGGCAGAATCAGGATGAGTTGACCTCCACAGTGGGTGGTGACACCCGTCGTGCGCGGCAACTGTGGCGGGCGCTCTACCGCGACCGCATCGCCACCCTGGATCCGCTTGCCACCCGCCTGCGGGCGCTGCTGACTGCTGAGACCGAAGTGGGCCTACCCACCATTGCGCAGACAGCGGTTTCCGTCGACGGCACGGAACGCTACCTGATTCGCCTGGCAGACGGCGAAACCATTGAAACCGTCTGGATGCCCGAGGGAGAGGCTGACGGTTTTGATGGACGCGACCTTCGCAATCGCGGCCGCCTTGCCGACCAGGGATATCAGCGCGCTACGATCTGTATCTCCAGCCAGGTAGGATGCGCGGTCAACTGCCAGTTCTGTCTCACAGCGAAGCTGGGAGTGGTGATGAAGGCGATCGGCCTGATCGTGCAGGGAATTGGCATTCCAGCATCGCGCATTACCGTTTCTACCAGCGGCATTGAACCGGCAATTCGACGTTTTGCAGCCGAAACCATCCGGCCGAATCTCGCCCTCAGCCTGAATGCTCCGAACGACGCCATCCGCGAGCAGGTGATGCCCATCAACCGCAAGTGGAAGATCGCTGAGCTGCTCGAAGCGGTGAAGACGATCCCGCTCGGCAAACGCGGCTGGATCAACGTTGAGTACGTCCTTCTTGGGGGCATCAACGATCAGCCCGAGCACGCCTTGCAGGTGCTGGAGCTACTGCGAGACATCCAGGCGAAGGTCAACCTTATCGTCTGGAACCCGGGCCCGGAGATCGCCTATCGCCAGCCTGAGCCGGCCGATGTCACCCGTTTCCATCGCATTCTCGTCGATAACGGTATGCCGACCTTTACCCGCCGCCCCCGCGGCCGCGATATCTATGCTGCCTGCGGGCAGCTGAAGCGGACGCTGGAGGAGCCGGAACTGGTTGCTCTGAGTTGATTCGAGAGCTGATTTTCGGCTGATTATGGTTTGGATTCCGCAACTATCCGGTGCCGTCTGGCTCTGAGTAGGATGAATGCCGCGTCCCGACCGCGAATTTCTTGAAGGAGGTCATCTTCCATGAAGACCACCCGGGTTTATCTCGCTATCCTCCTCGCCATTATGGTCGTAACACCAGTTGTGATGGCTGTGGCTGCCCAGCAGCAGGAGGAGCAGGTCATCAATAAGCAGGTTCCCGGCCCTGAGCCGCCGGCGGACCGTATGCTTGCTCTCTACACCAGAAAGCTGAATCTCACTCCAGACCAGCAGGCGCAGATGAAGCCGCTTCTGGAAGAGCGTCAGCAGAAGCTGACCGCACTGCGCAACGACAGCTCGGTGCGGGGAAGGCAGCGCCTTCATCAGGTGAAGCAGATTCGCGATGACGAAGACAAGAAGATCAACACTGTCCTGAACGACGACCAGAAGAAGGAATATGCCCAACTCGAAGAGCAGCAGATCGAGCGGATGCGGCAGCACCGCCGGGGCCAGCGAGCGCTTGACGAGGTGCAGTAGAGCATTTTCCCTGTGGGTGCAATGTAAGGCATCCCCATCTATGGGCGTTTTCCGCAATGAAAACGCCGATTCACGCCTTTCCGGTGAACCCATTAACAGGGAAAATGCTCTAGTCCAGCGTGTATAGGGGCGGTAGGTTTACCGTTCCGGTACACCGGTCCTGTGGATTGCTATTTCCGCATCTAACGGAACGTACTCTTGTACGAATACCTTCCCGGAGGATGGGATACGTGATGAAGCCCCGTCTGCTTGTATTGGCAGCCCTTGTTTTAACTTTTTTCGTTTCTGGAAGGTCATCGCACGCGCAGGCGGTGTACGTCGAAGGAACAGCATCCCGCATCAGCAATTCTGCGAGTGATAACTGGGTCTTTGGCCCAACAGTTGGTGTTTACTTCGATCGCGGTGGCGCTCTACCGGCTCACATCGGTTTGGATGCGCGCGGCCAGTTTCTCTCCAAAGGTTCGACCAGTGTTAAGAACTTCATGATCGGGCCACGGATCTCGTTCGTTCCACACGTCGTGCCCTTCAAGATCTATGGCCAGGCAGAGATTGGGTTTACCAATTACTCGGTCAACTCCGCCCAGATCGATCACACCGGTTTTGGGTATCAGCTCGACGCCGGGCTGGAGACAACCCTGCTTCCACACATTGACTGGCGTGTGATCGAGTTCGGGTATCAGAACCTTTCCACCGGTTCGACCACCTACCATCCGATCAACCTCAGTACCGGTCTGGCGCTGCGCTTTTAGGGCTAGAGCGTTTTTCCTGTCGGTGGGATGTAGGGTTCAGCATCAATGGGCTTTTCCGCAATGGAACGCCCCTGCGGCCATTTTCGGGATATCCAGCAACAGGGAAAATGCTCTATTGGGTCCGTCTCAGCTTGAGCATTTTCCCCGTGGGTGTAGTGTAGAGCTTCCGTCTCTATGGGCGTTTTCGGCGATGAAAACGCCGCTGCACCGCCCTTCCGGGATACCCAGCAACCGGGGAAACACTCTAAAATAGAAGACGGACCCATGAGCACAGACAGTAAATACACCCGCAATAACCCCTATCATTCCCGCGTCCTTGTCAATCAGCGTATGACGCTTGCCGACTCTGAAAAAGAGACGCGGCACTACGAGCTGGAACTTGAGCCCGGTATGCATTACACCCCGGGCGACGCCATCGGCATTCTTCCTGAGAACCGCCCGCACGCGGTGCACGAGGTGTTGGAAACCCTCGGATATACCGGCGAAGAGCGCGTTCTGGACCACTACAAGGCTGAGATCTCCCTGCACGAGGCCGTGCGCACCCGTCTCGGCATCGGCAAGCTGTCCCGCGGCAGCGTGACCGCCCTGGCCAAGATGGCTGACGGCCATCCCAAGGCGGACGAGCTTCGCAAGTACACCCTTCCTGAGAACCGCTCCCTGGCCGAAGAGTATGTCTGGGGCCGTGAGTTCATCGACCTGATTACCGAATTTCCGGGAATTATCAAGAATCCGCAGGATCTCTTTACCGTGCTGCAGCGCCTGACGCCGCGCATGTACTCCATCGCCTCCAGCCAGGAGATGAACCCGAACGCTGTGCACACCATCGTGCGCGTCATTCGCTATGACACCCATGGCCGCGAGCGCCAGGGGCTCTGCAGCGGCCACCTCGCCGAGCGCGCCCCCCACGGACACAAGATGCCCGTCTTCCTGCACGAAAATAAGAACTTCCGTCTTCCCGAAGACTCCAACGCACCGATCATCATGATCGGCCCCGGCACCGGAATCGCGCCCTTCCGCGCGTTTCTGCAGCATCGCCAGGCGCTCGGCCACAAGGGCAAGAACTGGCTCTTCTTCGGCGAACAGCGTCAGGCCTCGGACTTCCTGTACCAGAGCGACCTGGAAGCCTGGCATAAGGACGGCCTGCTGAACCACTTCCACACGGCCTTCTCCCGCGACCAGAAGCAGAAGGTCTACGTGCAGGACCGCATGAGGGAGCATGCCGCCGAACTGTACAAGTGGCTGGAAGAAGGCGCGTACTTCTACGTCTGCGGTGACGCCAGCCGTATGGCCAAGGACGTCGAGAACGCCCTCCTGGACGCTATCGCCATGGGCAAGCACGGCACCCTCGATGATGCCAACGCCTACCTGGCCGAGATGAAGAAGCAGAAGCGTTACCAGCGCGACGTCTACTAGAACCCGAAACGAAGCAAGGCCCGGAGAGGTTTTCGTTCCATGTCCGTGCGGCCAGCGCCGGCAGCTCCTCATCGGACGCGAACCGCAGCGCGATCAGTTGCCGTTCATTCAATTTGGCGATGTTTCCCCGCTCGCTCTCCGGCAACAGCGTCGTCAGGCGAAGCTTTTCTTCCAGCCGGATAACGCGGTCCTGCACTTTGAGGGAATACATCCGCGTCTTGAGCGTAAGGAAGGCGAGCAGAGGTGTCAGTACTGCCAGAAAGATGTGCAGATCGTTTGGCCAGAGGAACGCGTGCGTAATAGCGACGACGGAGAGGATCGCCAGCAGGGGAAAGAGAAAGAGGTGGAACGGAGCATCCAGTCGTCCGTGGTTCTTATAAGTCTGAGGTGCAGCCATCGCCGTTCAGGCTCCTTTAGCCGAATTGTGGAAGGGAAGACGACTTTCACACTACACCATCACCGTTATGCTGAAGAGATGGCAACTGCAAAGAAGCGTATTGGCATTCACCTCTCCACCACCGGCGGTGTGTACACGGCCGTTACCCGCGCCGTCGAATGTGGCGCCAATGCCTTCCAGATCTTTTCCGCCAGCCCGCGTATGTGGAAGGCCGGCCCGGTGAAGCCGGCAGATGCCGCCAAGCTCAAAGAACTGCGCAAGCAGCACGATGTCGGGCCCGTGGCGATTCACGCCAGCTATCTGATCAACATGTGCTCGCAGACTGAAAGCGTGCGGGCCAACTCCATTGCCGCCTTCCGTGGTGAGGTAGAGCGTGCGCTGGCCCTGGGAGCAGAGTTTCTCGTCCTTCACCCGGGAAGCTGGAAGGGGCTGACCCGAGACGAAGGTCTGCGGCTGGCCGCGCAGTCGATTGAGAAGGCCATCGAAGGTCTACCCTGGCAGGGAGCCGATTTCCGGATTCTGATCGAAAACACTGCCGGAGCCGAGTTTTCTCTCGGAGGTTCCCTGGAACAGGTCGCCGAACTCGTCGAGACCCTTCGTCCCTGCGCTCCGGTCGCCGTCTGCCTGGATACCTGTCACGTGCACGTCGCCGGGTATGACATCGTGAGCGAAGAGGGCTACGCCGAGACCATGCGGCAGATCGAGACCACCATCGGTTTCGAGACGGTCAAGGTCTGGCACTGCAATGACGCCAAGGCAGCGCGCGGCTCGAAACTGGACCGCCATGAGCATATCGGTGAGGGCACGATCGGAGCTCCGGCTTTCCGGCGCCTGCTGCGCGATGCCCGCTTCGCCCACTGCGCTTTCCTGGCGGAGACGCCGGTGGATGATCCGGGAGACACTCTGCGCAATGTCTCAGCACTCTGGACGCTTGCCGCCGGGTAAATAAACTTCTGGTCGCCGTGGTCTCTGCGCGACTTCGCCCGTCTAGATGGGGTAGAAGCAACTGGGGGAAGAGCACATGAAGCTTCATTACATTACCTTGACAGGTGCGCTCGCTCTGGCGAGCGTTGCGATCGCACAGCAGCCAAGCCCTGAGCTAAGTCCTGAGGCAGGTCCGCAGGGACCGGGAATGCGTGCCGGACATGGCCCGATGAGGCCCAATGGCCCGATGGGCCCTATGGGACGCGGCATGGGAATGCACCATGAGGTGGTCAGCAACGCTCCATACAGCGCCACTTTCACCGACACCCGTACTGAGAAGCTGCAGGACGGCTCTGTCCTGACCCACACCTCCACCCGCACCGTCGCCCGCGATACCCAGGGCCGTCTGCGTGAGGAGATCACCTTTGAGCCCCGCCGCGGAGCGAAGGGCGCCGCTGCAACCAGGAAGACCGAAGTCGTTGTCTTTGATCCGGTCGCCCAGACCGTCACCCGCTGGAACAACGAGAACAAGATCGCCCATGTAATGTCTCTTCCGCAGGGTGGTCACCGCGGTCCTGGTTTCGGAGCAGGCCTTCAGGTCGGACTAGAAGCTGGTCCTCGTCCGGCTGGCTTTGAGCGTCCCGGCCGCGAGCGCGAGGGTGTAAGCTTCGCCTCCACTGACCTGGGCTACAAGACGATGGATGGCCTGTCACTGAACGGTCGTAAGGTCACCCGCACCATTGCTCCCGGCGTTATGGGCAATGACAAAGAGATCGTCGTCTCCCACGAGAGCTGGTA
>JAEKKE010000152.1 GCA_019510535.1 Acidobacteriota bacterium | reverse complement strand
GCACCGTGTTGCCCAGCCGCGTCTGCCACACAACCTTGCCGGTCTTGGCGTCGACTGCTTTGAGGCTGCGGTCGAAATCACCCACAAACGCCACGCCGCCGGCGGTGGAGAGCACCGCCGTCAGGAACGGCGAGCGCTGCTGCCACGACCACACTTCCTTCATGTCGGAGGTGCGATAGGCGACCAGCTTGCCCATGTTCTGGTGGGTGCCGGGCATGAAGAAGAACTTCTGCGACGCCGCGGTACCGCCGCCACCCAGCTTCTGTTCTACATCGTGCCCCTGGATCATCACACAGCTCTGGCTGAGCGGAATGATCAGAAGATCGTCGGGCTGGTAATAGGACGTCGCTTGCCAGTCATGGCCACCTTCCGGTCCGGGGCAAGACGAGAACCACTGATTGGTCTTTTGATTGAGGATGTCCTTGCGATAGGTCACCACCCCGGTCTTGGGATCGATCTTCTCAAAGACGTTCTGGAAGATGGTTTCCTTGGCGGCGATGAACTTGCCGGTGACTCGGTCCAGCTTCCACAGGATGCCCGGCTTGCCGATGGTCATCACCGTCTTCTGGTCGCCGTGATTGATCAGCACACGCTCGAACACTTCGTCGAGATCGAGCGATTCACCGGGGGCGTGCTGGAAATACCATTTCAGCTTGCCGGTATCGGGATCCAGCGCCAACGTGGACGACGAGTATAGCGTGGAAGCATTGCCGCTTTTGCGGCTGGCGCGGAACCAGGGCTTGGTCTGGGCCACGCCCCAATAGGTCGTGTTCAGATCGGGATCGTAGGTGCCCGCGATCCAGGTGTCGGCGCCGCCGCGCAGCAGGTTGGGCAGTCCGTTCCAAGTGTCGCCGCCCGGCTCGCCTTCCAGCGCGGTGGTGTGGAAGCGCCAGGCCGGCTTGCCGCTGTCGGCGTCAAAGGCCGAGATGTAGCAATTGTTCTCCGAATAGTTGTCGCAGCCGGTGAGGCCCGTCAGCACCTTGCCGCGCATCACCATCACGCCGCCGGTGTTGGAATTGTTGGGCGTGCCCAGGGCATTTTCCCACACAATCTTGCCGGTGCGCGCATCCAGCGCATGGATCATCGCGTCGGTGGTCGCGACATAGACCTTGTCATGATAGACGGCCAGGCTGCGGGTGCCGCCATAGGCGATCTTGGACACCGGTCCGATGCGGTTTTCCCAGATCAGTTCGCCGGTGCGTGCGTCCAGCGCCTGCACGGTGTTGGAGGTGTTGGACAGGAATATCACCCCGGCATGGACGATGGGCGTCACCTGGCTGGCGCCGCCCTCGTTCATGTTCCAGGCCCATTTCAGGGTCAGGGTCTTCACATTGTCCAGCGTGATCTGCTTGAGCGGCGAAAAGCTCCAGCCCTGGTAATTGCGGCGGTACATCAGCCATTCGCCATCCGCCGGGTTCTTCAGCATCTCGTCGGTGACATCGACATAATTCTTCACCGTGCCCTTGACGGTGAGGCCTTGCGCGGGAGGCGGGGCTTCACGGCGCGCACGCGCCTCCGCCGCCGCCATCTTGCCCGGGGTGGGCGGCGCAATCGCTTCCGCCAACACCTTGCCGTCGGCGATGGTGGACACCTTCACATCGGTGTCCTTGCTGAAGGCAGCAGAACCCGCCTTGGCGCCATTGGCGTACAACAGATAGGCCGTGATGTTGGTGTACTGCTCCTCGCTCAGGCTACCGGGCGCGCCCGCGGGCATGGATTTGGCGATGAAATTGTACAGGTCCTTGGTCGAGCGGTTGCCGAAGGAGGACACGAAGCCGTTGCCGCCCAAGGCCGGCGCATCGCCGCCGCCCGCCAGATTGGCGCGATGGCAGCCGGCGCATTTGGCGACATAGTCGGCATGGCCCTGGGTTGCCTGTTCCATATTGTAGACGCCAGGCGTTTGCGCCACGGCGTAGGATGTCAGCGCCGCGACAGCGCCCAATGCAAGGAGCCCGGCGCCGCCGGCCAGAAATTTCACTTTACGATTCATGACCGCTTCCTGATTCTTCCAGCCAGCCCTGCACATTGCCGTCGGGGGCTTTTTCACTGTCGATACGAATATAGAGCGCCTGGTGCTTGAGGGCCGCCAGTTGCGCCGACGTCAGCTTGATCGTGCCGGAAAATGCGCCCCGCCGGGCATGCTCGACGGTCAAGGGGCCGATAGCGTCGCCCGGCACGCCTTTGGCCAAGCCGATGCGGAACGATCCGCCGGTGGCCGGCGAGGTGAAATTGGAGAAAGTGCCTTTCACCGTCAGCATGCTTCCGTCCAGGCTGGCGGTGACATTGCCGATGGATTCGATGACATCGGCGCGATTGGTGGCATCGAACGGCGTGGGATCGAGCTGGGCTTCATAGGTTGCCGCCGCCAGCGCCGGCATGGTCAACACAGGCGTCGCCAGCAGCGCGGCAAAGGCAAGAACGTGGCGTAACATGCGCCTGATTTCCTCTGATGGTTGCGATGTCTATGTGGAGCGCGGCGGCAGCTTCACGCCCAGCACATCGCGCAGATAGTTGATGTTGTGGGAGAGATAATCGTCCACCGCCAGTTCGCGGTTGCCGCCGATCGCATCATAGCCGTCGTCGCCCTTGCGGGGGCCATCGACGTCGAAAATCGCCCAGCCCTTGAAATGCTTCTTGCGCAGCACATCGAACACCGCCGGGAAGTCGACGCCGCCGCCGCCCAGATTGTGATAGACCGACGCCTGCTTGTGCATTTCCTGGGTCGGGGTTTCGGTGTTGCCGCGAAACTTTGCGTAGGTGTCCTTGAGATGGATCTCGGACACGCGCGGGAAATAGTCGCTGATGATCTGCGCTGGATCGCCGCCGCCCAGCACCAGATGGCCGGTATCGGCGGTCATCCAGACATATTTTGGATCGGTATGATCCATCACCCAGCGCATATCTTTTTCCCGCTCCAAGGGTCCCCAAATATGAGGATGCGGCGACAAGCGCACACCCATGGCGATAGTTTTGGAACCCAGCTCGTTCAAGGTATTTGCCAGGCGCTTGAGCTGTTCCTCGCTGGGGCCACCTGCGGGGCGCGCGCCCATGTTGATCTTCCAGTGATCGCAACCCAGGGGCTGCAGGAAATCGCGGCAGAAGGCGATATGGTCGGCCATGGTCTTGGGAATCTGGTCGACGTCGATGAAGTTGGTGGACTGACCTTTTTCGCCATTCGAGGCCCCGATGAAGGTGACGCCCGCGGCATCCATCAGCTTCTGCAATTCCTTGGGATTGGCGCGATACTGCTCGATGCCGTCGCCATAGAATTCGATGCCCTGCAGGCCGAGCTCGGCGACACGCTTGATGGCCCAGGGTGTTTCGTGAGTCTTTTTGCCGCCCTCCCCTGCCCCGCCCCAGATGGAACTGGTCGTCCCGTAGAGGATGTCGGGATTCACCGGATCGAGCGGCTTGTGCTTGATGGTCTTGCCCCACAGCTGAGTGGTGTGCAGGCCGCTGGTGGCCAAAGTCGCGGCGGCCGCGACCATGAAGTGACGGCGCTGGAATTTGATGGTCATGGAACCCTTCCCCTTACCCTTTTGCAGGGCCCTGTTTGTCGTGACGTTTGGACGCGAATGACAGCAAGTCAAGTAGCTCGCGGCGCGGCACGCTGACCACCTTTCCGACATGGCGTGCTGCGCCGCAGCACGTCTTGCGCCTGTGTCGCAAGTCGGAATGCGGAGATTTTGCCCGCATTTACAGCATTGCGCAAAAGTGGGATTTTCTCGGCGCGCTCG
>JAEKKE010000151.1 GCA_019510535.1 Acidobacteriota bacterium | reverse complement strand
AGCCTTCTAAGCTTTTCAATCTGCTCCGTCCTCAACAGCTTCCGCTCCCGCTCAAGCAGCACCACCCATCCATCCTCGGCGCGCATCTCGATCTCCCGCGGTATCGACCAGATCACTCCGGTCGCGGCATCATGCCGGGCGGCCATCAAGGTCAGCGGATGTCTCTCACGTCCGAAGCCAATCTCGGCATCCATCACGATGACGTAGCTGTCGCCCTGCCGCCAGAAGATACAGTGACGGCCCTGGCCCCAGTTCAGGTCGTCGGTCATCGAGAAGGGGAAGTCCTGTGGAATCTCGTCATCGGGAAAGTCGCCGCCGGTCTGCTGGGCGTACCGCATCATCTGGCCCCGCCGCCCACCACCGATCTGGAACTTGGGCAGCATCAGTGTCGCCAGCAGCAGGACAGAAACCAGGACAAAAAAAGCAAGCATTCCGCTGTGATTGTCGCACCAAGAGAGTCAACGGGGGCATCTGGAACGATACTTTCACCCATGTGCAGGCTTGGCTAAGCTGCCAGCATGGTTATGAATCCACAATCCGTAGTTGCTGCTGTGGTGGAAGCGCACGACGCCTGGTTTGACGCCAACGTCCTCGCCGCCCTCGAAGACAGCAACTCCGCGGAACCCATCCGCGAAGAAGAACTGGTCGAGACCTACTAGTCTTTTTGGCAGCACGAGTGAGTCGTGGTGTCCCAGAGGACTCGTGTGTAGGGACTTGGTTGAATGGTGGAATAGTTGAATGGTTGAATCGTGGATTGGTGGTAGTCCATGCACCCCCAACTCACCTGAGTTGCTCACGCCACTTTCAGCAAATCGCTATACACAAGACAAAAGGGGCGAGCCTCGCATAAGCGAAGCCGACCCCTTCCAATCAAGCAAGAAAACTATTCAACCATTCAACGATTCAACCAATCAACTACCTCGCAGAGGGCAGCTCCATCAGCATCTGCCCGTTGCCGGTCTGCACGCTGGGCAACTGACCGTTCCAGCGTTCGATCAGGGCGCGCTGGTTTTCCAGCTTGCGAAGCTCCAGCAGCTGGGGCGTGATCGAGGTCTGACGGATGCGGTTGGCCTCCGCTTCACCCTGAGCGCGCGTCACGCTGGACTTGGCTTCACCCTCGGCCGCGGCGATCTGCTTGGCGGCTTCGGCCTGGGTCTCGGCCAGCTCGTTGCGCGCACGCTCAGCGCTCTGGATGGCCTGCGCCTTCGCGGTGATGGCTGAAGCAATCACGCTGGGAACGCGCGGAGCACCGATGAAGCCGAATTGCTGAATGCCCACGCCGACAGGATCCATCTTCTGCTGGATGAGGGCCTGCACCTTGCTCAGGAACTCAGCCTTGCGCTCACCGTAGATCTCCTCCACCGTATAGGTGCTGGCCACCTCATTCAGCGAGTTGCGGACCACATCGCGCAGAATGCCGTGCGTGAAGCGTGTCAGGTCGTTAAGCCGGTACTTCACGTAGAAGTCAGGCACGCGCCGCGGATCGATGGCGTAGCTCAGCGATACATCGGCATAGATCTCCATACCTTCCTTCGAGTTGAAGCTCATCTGCTCGTTGATGGCCGAGCCCTCGTGGGCATCCTGCGTCCACTTCACCGTCTGCACAAAGGTCGGGAACTCGATGATCTGCGACTTCAGCGGGCTGTAGAAGACCCATCCTGTACGGATCGGAATCTCCTGCGCACCACGTTGCGAGCCGGAGAGCGAGATCTCCACACCCTCATAGCCGGCGCCGATGCGCGTGATACTGACGATGTAGCCAAAGAACAGGTTCAGCGCAATAATCGCGATGACGATGACCACGCCCCACTTCAGAGTAAAACGCAGCATGCGTTTGCCAGGATCGTCGTCACCGCCGTTACTGCGGCCGGTCACCTCAAGAAAATTACCAAGTACGCTCATAAACGCCTCCAGAGAAACCAGGTTGCACAGCACACCACCACCGCATCGCAGACGAGCAGCACCATGCCGCCGTAAACGGCCTTATCGCTCGGTTGATTCAGGAGGTGGAACGCGGTGGTCATCAACTCAAAGCCGAGGACGGCCACCAGAAAGAAGAGCAGCAAGCGGATTGTTATTCGTCGCACATGTCGCCCGGCCCTTTATCCTTGCGGGCCATCCAGCGATTAAGAATCGTAGAGCGGAAACACGCCGGCGAACATTGGACGGAAGTGCTATTGCTATTTAGTTCGTACTTGATACAATATCCGGTAGGTCGTCTACCTTGAGAGGGCTGGGGCCTGTTGTGAGGCCTGGGTTCTCCGCGGCCAATCGAATAATGGAATGATGGAATGATTGAATCATTGAATGATGAAAGCCCCTGTGGAACATCATTCAGCATTTCCCCTGGGACGCTAAAAGGGGCGAGCCCCGCATAAGCGAAACCCACCCCTCTCAATCAACCACAAAGAATTATTCAATCCTTCAATAATTCCATCATTCAATTTTTACGCGAGCGCCTGCTCGCGTAAGAACCCGTACAGCGGATACTTCTCTGCCAGCTCGCCGACCTGGCCTTTGATCTTCGCGAGCTTGTCTGCATCGTTACGGTGCTCGAGAGCTTCGGCGATCCACTTGGCGATGATGCGCATGTCGTCTTCCTTCATGCCGCGAGTCGTCAGTGCCGGCGTGCCGACGCGGATGCCCGAGGGCTTCAGCGGAGGATTGGTGTCGTAGGGAATGGCGTTCTTGTTCACCGTGATGCCGGCCGCACCCAGAGCATTCTCGGCTTCGCTGCCCAGGATGCCCTTGGCAAAGACGTCGACCAGCATGAGGTGGGTGTCAGTGCCACCGGAGATGATGCGGAAGCCCTCGCCCTGCAGCGCCTCGGCCAGTGCCTTGGCGTTGGCGACGATCTGCGCGGCGTAGAGCTTGAACTCAGGCTGCAGAGCTTCCTTGAAGGCGACAGCTTTGGCAGCGACGATATGCACCAGCGGACCACCCTGCTGGCCGGGGAAGACGGAGCGGTCGAGGCCCTGTGCGAACTCCTGCGTGCACAGCACCATGCCGCCGCGTGGTCCGCGCAGCGTCTTGTGGGTGGTGGTGGTGACGAAGTGTGCGTGCGGTACCGGCGCAGGATGCACCCCACCTGCCACCAGGCCGGCAAAGTGGGCCATATCGACCATGAGGTAAGCGCCGACCTTATCGGCGATGGCGCGCATGCGGGCGAAGTCGAAGGTGCGGGGATATGCCGATCCGCCGCCGACGATGACTCTCGGCTTCTCACGCAGGGCTGTTGCTTCGAGCTCGTCGTAGTCGAGAACCTCGGTGTCTTTCCGCACCTGATAGCCGACCACACGATACAGCTTGCCGGAGAAGTTCAACTTGTGGCCGTGGGTGAGGTGGCCGCCGTGAGCCAGGTCCAGACCCAGGATGGTGTCGCCGGGCTGCAGGATGGTCATGTAAGCCGAGGCATTGGCCTGCGAGCCGGAGTGCGGCTGCACATTGGCGTGGTCGGCGCCGAAGATCTGCTTGGCGCGATCGCGCGCAAGATTCTCAACAACGTCAGCAAACTCGCACCCGCCATAGTAACGCTTCGCCGGATACCCCTCGGCATACTTGTTGGTGAAGACCGTTCCAGCGGCCTCCAGCACAGCGCGCGAGACGAAGTTCTCACTGGCGATCATCTCCAGACCTTCGTGCTGGCGGATGACCTCCTTTTCGACCATCGTTGCGATTTCGGGGTCAGAGGCGGCGAGTGAGGCGTTGAAGTCGATCGGCATAGGAATATTCTAGCTGCCGGGCGAAAG
>JAEKKE010000139.1 GCA_019510535.1 Acidobacteriota bacterium | reverse complement strand
CGTCCGGACGGCCGACAACTGCGGCTTCCGCAACAGCGGGATGCGCAACCAGCGCTGACTCGATCTCCGCCGTTCCCAGGCGATGCCCGCTGACGTTGATGACATCGTCAACACGGCCCATCAGCCAGAAATAGCCATCCGCGTCCCGCCGTGCACCGTCGCCGGTAAAGTACGCTCCCGGAATCTCCGACCAGTAAGCGGCAACATAACGCTCCGGATTGCCGTAGATGGTACGCGCCATCGAGGGCCAGGGCTTGCGAATGATCAACAGACCACCGTGTCCGTCCGGCACGGGTTCGCCTTCCTTCGTAACAACGGCGGCATCGACGCCAAAAAATGGCACGGTGGCCGACCCGGGCTTCGCGGCAATCGCACCTGGAATCGGCGCAATCATATGCACTCCGGTCTCGGTCTGCCACCAGGTATCGGCGATGGGGCAGCGCTCATGTCCAATTTCGCGATGGAACCACATCCATGCCTCCGGATTGATGGGCTCGCCCACCGTACCCAGCAGACGCAGCGAAGCCAGCGAATATTTGCGGACCCACTGGTCGCCCCACTTGATAAATGCACGGATCGCCGTCGGAGCGGTATAGAAGATCGTTACCTTGTGGCGGTCGATAATCTGCCAGAAGCGGTCCGGTTCCGGCCAGTTAGGCGCGCCTTCATACATCAGCACGGTGGCGCCGTTCTGAAGCGGCCCGTAGACAACGTAGCTGTGTCCCGTGATCCAGCCGATATCGGCGGTGCAGAAGTACACATCGTTCTCCTGCAGATCGAAGACATATTTGCTGGTCAGGTAGGTACCTACCGAGTAGCCGCCGGTGGTATGCACCAGCCCCTTAGGCTTGCCGGTTGTTCCGGACGTATAAAGGATGAACAGCGGGTCTTCGGCATCCATGGGTTCGGCCGGGCAGTTCGGCGACGCCTTCGCGGTCAGCTCGTGCCACCAGAAGTCGCGACCGGGAGTCATCGTCACCTCAGATCCCGTACGACGATGGACGATCACCGTCCGGATCGTCGGGCAGCTCTTCAATGCCTCATCGACGATGGGCTTCAGCTTCACTTCCCCGCCGCGGCGGTATCCGCCATCCTGGGTCAACACCGCAACACAGCCGGAATCATTGATCCGGTCGACAAGAGCATGCGCCGCAAATCCACCGAAGATCACATTGTGCACCGCGCCAATGCGGGCACAGGCCAGCAGGGCAATCGCCAGCTCGGGGCACATACCCATGTAGATCGCGACGCGATCTCCCTTTTGAACGCCCGCCTCTTTCAGCATGCTGGCGGCCAACTGCACCTCGGTGAGAAGCTCGGCAAAGGTCAGAGTACGGACTTCGCCCGGCTCTCCTTCCCAAATGATCGCGGGCTTCTGTGCACGGCTGCCCACCGCATGACGATCGACGCAGTTGTGGCTGAGGTTCAGCTTGCCGCCGACAAACCACTTCGCCCAGGGCTGCTCCCACTCCAGAACCTTTGTCCATGGCTCGAACCAGTCGATCTCGCGCGCCGCATCGGCCCAGAACTCTTCCGGCTGCTCGATGGAGCGGCGGTACATGGCGTCATACTGCTCTCGCGTTTTTATATGGGCCCGTGCAGCGAACTCAGCGTTCGGCGGAAAGACTCGGTTTTCTCGTAAAAGCGAATCAAAACTTGTTTCAGACACAGTCGACATGCAGCTCCTAATGAGACCACGATTGTACTTTGTCAAAATACCGACCGGCCACAGGTAGACTCACCACATGGAATTCCATTGGGGCGCCATCTTTGGATTCATGTTCGGCTTTATGTTCGGTGTAGGCTGCGCACTGGCGGTCATGTATTCGATCTATATGGGCGGCTATCGCGCTGCGCTTCGTGACGCCCGGCTTCCCGTACCACCCGAACGCTATCGCAAAGCCGTTGCCAAGCTTGACAGTACTCAGGGATAGTCTTTTTCCGCTGGAGCATTTTTCCTGTAGGTGTA
This sequence comes from Acidobacteriota bacterium, assembly GCA_019510535.1. Classification (GTDB taxonomy): domain Bacteria; phylum Acidobacteriota; class Terriglobia; order Terriglobales; family Acidobacteriaceae; genus Terriglobus. The sequence continues at coordinate 11,190 of JAEKKE010000139.1, read as the reverse complement.
GTGTAGGGTTTCCGCATCTATGGGCGTTTTCCGCAATGAAAACGCCGCTGCACTCCTCTTCCTGGATACCCGACAACAGGGAAAATGCTCTACGACGATTGTCCTAACTGTGCTCGCAGCGCCGCGATCTCTTGCCGCAAGGCTTCCAGTCCTTCCTTCATCTCGCGAGCGCTCTCCTCTATTGCCGAGGGCTTCTTTCCCTCCACGTAAAACGTCCCATTCGGCTGCAGGCTGCATAGATCCACCGATTCAAAGGCGTGGAAGCCTTCCTTATGCAGGACCGTTAGCAGGTCGTGCTCCGTCAGATGCTCCCGTTCCATTGCCGTCTTGTCCACCCGTCCATGGCGGACAAGAACCGTTTCGCTACCCAGCAGGGCGGAATCCAGCTTTGGAGCGCGGTAGAGCGCGACGCTGGTGATCCAGTTAATGGCGAGCAGCGAAAATGCCCCAATAATGCCACCGGAGACCGAGTTATCGTCGCCGATGATAGCGTTCTGCACCGTATTCGACAGCGAAAGCAGAACGACCAGATCGAACGGATTCAACTGCGCCAGCTCCCGTTTGCCGAAAAGCCGCAGGAAACATATCAGGCAGAGGTAGACCACGACGGGACGCAGGATCTTCTCCAGCAGCGAGACCGTCGATGGCAGGAAGAACATGTGTTCGAGCACAGCGAATTCTCCAGAGTTGGAATTTCTGCCGCAGGATACCTCACCGCAGGTGATGAAGAATCGTCCAACCGGGGACGGCATCCGGACAGGTACAATTGTTTGCAGTGGATTGCTCTTGTCTTTTGCCGGCCAGATTCTGGCGGTGGAGTTCCGCGCGATTTTGAAGGGATTGACCGAAGCATGATGAAACGGATGTTGTTGGGTGCGCTGCTGCTGAGTGCCGGCAGCGCGATGATGGCGCAGGAGAGCAGGCAAGACATTAGCGTGAGCGCCATCGGAGTATGGCAGCCCCAGGTCAATGGAAACGGCTCCCAGCTAAATGCCAGCATGACCATGGGTGGTCTGGTCAGCTACCGCTACCTGGTAACCCCGCGCAGCGGCCTGGAAGTGAACTACTCCTTCTCGCAGTACACGGACTACTTCCGCACGAGCTTCACCCGGCCCGCGGTTCACGTCCGCCAGCAGGAGATCACAGGCGCCTACGTTTACTCCCGTAACTACGGCAACTACAACCCGTTTGTTGAGGTGGGCGTCGGCGGCTACATTATGAGCCCGATCCGCGACTTCGGTACGAGCAGCCTGGATACGAAGCAGAACACGAACATCGGCGCGCTCTTCGGTGCCGGTGTTGCCTATGAGCTCAGCCCGAGCTGGGATCTGCGTGTTGCCTACCGCGCTTTCGTGCTGAAGGCGCCGAACTTCGGTCTCGACTCCGTAGCAACCCGCCGCTATACCGTTATCTCGACCCCGGCGGTCGGCTTCGCCTACCACTTCTAAACTGCCACAGCGGCAGTAAAAAGCCCCGATCTGGATTGTCCAGATCGGGGCTTTTCATTTCTTCCATCGAAGCCTGGTCTTCTTCTATCGAGATCTAGTCTAGCGTTTCGTCGGATAGCGGCTGTCGGAACCGAAGTGGTAGGCCACACCAAACGACACCACTTGTGGCGTAATGCCGTGAGGCGGATATCCAGGCCAGTTCTGATATTCGTAATCGAACACGCGAACATTGATGCGGCGATTCGCGCGGATATCCAAACCACCACCGGCAGCCCAGATGTTGTACGCCAGATTCGCAACCACAACGTTACTCCCGAGTTTGTCCGTAAAGTTGTAGACCCCGCGTCCGTACATGCCCTTGATGTACGGACGGAAGAGGCCATCCTTGTACGACCGGCTGTATCGAGGGCCTATCTCGTACGTCTTCTCATATTCCTTGCCAGGGTTGTCCTGATTGACCTTGTGAAACTCACCTTCAATCCCCAGGTGATGTTTGAAGTCGAGATCGAAATAGAGATAGAACCCCTTGAATTTATCCGCGGTAGAGTCGGGTTTGGCGATCGAATAACCGCCGCCGGCCTGAAGGTCGGCCCTTCGGCTCGCCGTGTAAACCGACTGTGCGTGCACTGCCGGCAGCACGACAGCGAGTGAGAATAGCGCGAGAGACTTTCTGATTACCTGCAAGAAATCCAACCTTCCCTGACCCCGAAATGCCAGCTATAAGGGTCAACTAACACAACCTTTAGAGCTTTTCCCTGTTGCCGGGCATCCCGGAGGGGGAGTACAGCGGCGTTTTCATTGAGGAAAACGCCCATAGATGCCGAAGCACTACTCTACACCTACAGGGAAAATGCTCCATCTCTGTCTACATAAGACGGGGGCACGAAGGCCCCCGTCTTACGAGGAAATTACTGGTTCTGGGGAGGAGTGGAGGTACCAGAAGCCGGTGCTCCATTTTGTGGAGCAGGAGCGGTTTGAGGAGCGTTGCCGGGATTTCCATCCACGGGGGCCGGTGTTGCCTGCTGCTGTACCGGTGCTGCAGTACCTGCGGCAGGCGCCGCGGCGCCTGTTGCCGGAGCGGGAGCACCCGCTGCTGCCGGAGTAGCGGCTGGCGCCACGGGGGCCGTATAGTAGCTCAGCCGCAGATAGATCGGCGTCACTTCGAACGGCATCTTGTCACGCGGATTCAGAATCGGCTCCTGAGCCGCATGCAGCGTGATGACCTGGTCGGTCCAGGGGTCGAACTTCAGGAAACTGCTCAGCGGCATGGCTGCCATCTGCTTCAGATCCTTGACGTCCAGCTTTTGTCCCTTTGCCTGAAGTGCAGCCAGCCAGAAGGTAGGATCCTTGTCCTTGTCGTTCTTGATCAGCGAGTCACCGATCATCGCCTTGTTCAGATCAGGAAGAGCCTTCACTCGCGCAGACAGCTGCTGCAGATACAGCCCAAAGTAGGTCGGGGCGTCCTGCAGCTCCTTGGCGTTCAACAGCTCGACGGTCTTCTTGGCGGCCTCTTCGTTGTCCTTATCCGTGTGATGCATCGGAATATGCGCAAACGCCGAGGTATCCGGGAAGAGCAGGCGATCGCTGAAGGCATACTTGGTGTCCAGGCGATGCCCGAGGATCACATGCGCAACCTCGAAAGCCAGGATGGCATTCAGGTTGCCCGCCTGCTGCGCACCGTCAGCCGTAATAACAGCCGTGGTATCGATCACACTCTTGCTCAGTAGCACGGTGTTTCCAACGGCCAGCGATTCCAGCGGCTCCGTCAGCAGTGTACGCACGCGGATGGGGCGCGACAGCGGAATCTGGTTATAGGCCAGAATGTTGTTGGCAAGGGCCGCGAGAGTCTTATCGAACTCGCTGGGCGCGGCGAGCAGACCGGCCTTGGTCAGACGATCGATGACATTGTCTTCCGCCTGCTGTACCCACTCACGCTGCGCACCGAGCGGGCTGACGTCCTGAGCCTCGTTGGAGACATCGGTTGCGCCCTGCACCTCAACTGAGGTGTTCTCGAGTTCCTTCTCAGGAACCTTGAGCGCGTAACCCCAGATATGCCCAACCGCCTTGAACTTGACGATGTTGCCAGGAACCTTCGGATTGCTCTCCTCTACATAGAACGAGTTCGGCAACCAGATATCCGGCTGCACATTGGTGCGCCAGCTATCGAAGTGGTAGTACTCGCTGTGCGTCGCCTGGCTGCCGTTGAAGCTGCCGTTGAAGCGAACGATGTTGCCTCCACGACGCTCAATCCAGATGCGGCCGAAGAAGCGGCCATAGCTTCCTTTCGCGGGCTGCACGTCGAACACCGTGGTCGCGACGGAACCCAGGAAGTCATTGCGGACGAAGTAGAAGTTGTAGTGCTGGCGATCGAAATCCTTGGAGTCAATCAGCAGCATCTGCATGAAGCCGGCTTCGTTGAACTCCAGGTTCAACGCCTTGCCCAGGCCGGTGATAAAGCTGAGCGAGTTCTTGAAAAAACCGAACTTGCCACCGGAGGCGGCGGTCTTGGAGGTCTCGTAGGTTCTATCGCCGATGACCTTGCTGAACTCGACACGACCCAGGAAGTGCTGGTCAGATTCGGGCACCTGCAGCAGATCCTGATCGGGCTTCATGGTCTGGATATAGACCTCGGTCAACGGAGCCCGCTCTTTAAGAACCTTGATCACCTCAGCCTCGCGCGCGATGGCGCGGTCAATCAACTGATTCTGTGCTGGCGTTGGCTTGGTGTATCCGGTGTCGTCTGGCTGCTTTTTCTTGCCCGGCAGAATTTTAATTGCGTGCGCGGGTGCCGCCAGCACCATCATCGAGGCGAGGGCGAGGCCTGCCATGCAAGCTTTACGAAAAATCATATCTTCCTGACTCCTAGGCGGGGAAAAGCCGCTTTCTTTCAATAATGACTTCAAACTACAACCATTCAAAAATGAACACCAAGAAACTGAAAGCCCTACAACATCTGAAAGCCTACGTTCACAACACCTGACCAGTCCACTGGCTGGCCGTTCTGCATTGCCGGCGAGAACTTCATCGCCTCAACGACACGGACCGCCGCCTCATCCAGACCATGTCCCAAACCGCTGCTGACACCCAGCACCTGCACTGCTCCGGAGGCAGTCACACGGACCTTTACGTAGACGGTTCCTTCCAGATGCAGCTTACGCGCCTCGTCCGTGTACTCCGGCTTCGGTTTGTACAGCACCTTTGGCGGAGTCGCACCGGATACAGTTGTTGGCGCTGCTGGCTTGGGCATCGGCGGAGGCGCGACCTGCCCGAGATTTACAGGTCCGGCAACCCGGCCGGTGGAGTTCAACGGACCAGTTCCGCCGGCAACTCCCAGCTTTACACCCTGTACGGGCTGAGCAGCATTGTCCCTGCCGCCAAGCGTTCCGTTCGGAGAACCTGAACCAAGATTCACTTTGGTCGACGGCGGTCCCATGCCGCTTCCCGGAGGCATACCAGCCATACCGCGCTGTCCAAGATTCACAGGGCTGGTGGCTGGTCCCGTCATGGGAGCAATCGGATTATTTGTCTGTCCGAGGGCGACGGCCGACGGATGGGTCGAATTATTCACCACGCTGGCGGCCTGGGCGTGACCGAGATTTACTTTCACGGGAGCCGGAGGCGGCTGAACCAGCTTAGGAGGCGCCGGCTGGAGCACGATAGGCTTCGGCGTCTCCATCTTGACCTCAGGCGGCTTTGGTACGTCGGGCAGCTTGGTCTCAGGAATTTTGATCTTCGGCGGCGTAGGAGGAATGACCGGCGGCTTCGGAAGTGGTTTGGGCCTCGGAAGCTCAGGCTTTGGCTCGGGTTTTGGCGGCGGCGTAGAAGGCGCCGTCAACATCGTGATCTTATGAGCCTCTGAGACCTTCTTTGCGGCCGCAGTGAGAATGAGCGCAACCACCAACAATGTCACGTTAATGACAAGTGCAGAAAACAGGGAGCCCCGCCCCTGCTTCCCGGTATGCATGACTCCGAAGTGCGAAAAGGCAATATCGTTCTGTTGCGCGGTCGTCGCGCGCTGGCCGGTGTATCCGGTTTGTGTCTGTCTCGCCATCGTTATTCCGTCCTCAAAAATGCGCTTTCCTCGTCCTCACACTGACGCATTCTTGCGGCAACGGTCGCAGGAGCAGCGGGAACCGATTTACCAAAGGCAGGCTCAAAGCAAGAAGGCAGCAGCAAAGGCTCTAACATACAGATCGGCTCGGCCGTGCAAAGCGAAAAACAACTCGGGGAATTCAGCCACGAGCCGGGGGGTATACCCCTATCTTCCTGAATCACATCAGCGAAAGCAATGAAAAAAGTCATGAATCAGTCAACCGCGTGAGTGAACCTCCAACCATTAATTTGCTCAGCAAGGGAGTTTCCACCACCAGGCTTGCCCTAATTCTGAGTGGGAGTCGCTGATACATTGGTTGCAGGTAGAGGGAAATTGGTTTCGATGAATTTTTTGGTGACCGGCGGAGCCGGCTATATCGGTGGGACTGTCTCCCGTATCTTGTTGCAACAGGGAGCAAAAGTCGCAATTTACGACAATCTCTGCCACGCAAAAGCCAGTGCTCTTCCCGCACAAGCCTCCTTCATTCAAGGTGATTTGCTCGATCACCAACTACTGGAGCGCACTCTCCGTGAAGGCAAGTTTGATGCCATTCTTCACTTCGCCGCTCTCATTGAAGCCGGCGAAAGCATGCAGAAGCCGGAACTATATTTCCGTAACAATACCGGCGGCACCCTCAGCCTGCTGGAGGCAATGTTAGCCACCGGACACAACAAGCTCGTCTTCAGCTCCACCGCGGCCTGCTATGGAGAGCCTGAGTCGACGCCGATCGTCGAGACGGCCAAACTACAACCGACCAATGCCTATGGCGAGTCGAAGCTGCTCTCAGAGACCATGATGCGTTGGATGAGTGAGATTCATGGTCTCCGCTACGCCGCACTGCGCTACTTCAACGTCGCCGGGGCAATCGAAGGATATGGCGAAGCCCACGAGCCAGAGTCGCATCTGATTCCATTGATTCTGGACGTAGCCCTGGGCCGTCGCCAGTCAATCAAGATCTACGGACAGGACTATCCCACTGCGGACGGCACCTGCGTCCGCGACTATATTCATGTCCAGGATCTGGCCGAAGCGCACATCCTGGCTCTCAAGGCGCTCGAACAGCCCGGCCACCACATCTTCAACCTCGGCAGCGGACAGGGATTTACCGTGCGCCAGGTGATTGAATCGGTACGCCGTGTCACCGGTCATGCGATTCCTGTGATCGAGGAGCCCCGTCGCCCAGGAGATCCTGCGGTTCTTGTCGCCAGTTCGGACAAGATTAAGAGCGAGCTCGGTTGGAAACCGAACTTCCCGGAACTGGACCAGATCATCGCCTCCGCCTGGGAATGGCACCAGAAGCGATACGCGTAAATCTCAACGGTCTTCAAAAGCCTCAAGGGCCAGGAAGCATTTCGCTCCTGGCCCTAAGTCTTTTTGCGGGAGGTCTAGAGTATTTCTCCTGTTGCTGGGTATCCCGGAAGGAGCGTACAGCGGCGTTTTCATTGCGGAAAACGCCCATAGATACATACCCCCTGCACTACACCTACAGGAGAAATGCTCTATTGCTGGGGTGGCGGGCCTTGACGACCGCCGCCACGCATCTGCGACTGCATCTCTTCGTAGGTCTTCTTTTGGTCGTCGGTCAGAATACCTTTGACCTTGTCGGAGTAATCCTTCTGAATCTCCATCATCTTCGGGCGCATGGTCTCCATGTCGCCGCCGCTCGAACGCAGATCCGTCATCTTCTTATCGCGTTCGGCCATAAAGTCCTTGACCTTAGCTGTCTGGTCCTCGGACAGGTTCAACCGGGTTTTCATCATCTCGAGCTGACGGGCACTGCGCTGCTCGGGAGTCATCTGGCCCATGCCGCCGCCCATTCCCTGCGCATGTGCGCTGAGCGTGGCTGGACCCACAGTACAGGCAGCCAGAATCGCTGCCCGCATCACAATTTGTTTCAGGTTCATGGAGTTACCCCTTTGACCTGCATCGGCGCGTCCCTGCCAGGGAACGTGCCCACTCTGGAAACGTTTGAGACCTGCAAATTGTCTCGATCTGACGGATTAATTTCCAGGCCGCGAAACTCGTTCCGCCTGGAAGTAATACGGATCCCCCTGCTGCACCGCATACTCCTCCGCAATCTTCAAAAACGCGCGTGCCGTATGGGACAAAGCCGTCTGTTTGCGATACACCACGCGAAGCTTGCGCTCGAAGTTCAGCTCCCGGGCCTTCACCTCCACCAGGGCGCCCGTCCGCAGCTCAGAAGCAACGGTCAGTTTGGGAGACAACGCCACACCGTTACCCATCGCCACAAATCGCTTGATCGCATCGAGCGACGGAAGCTCGACCCAGATGGGTAGCTTCGTCCGGTGCTGGGCAAACGCCTGAAAGACCCGCTGCCGCTGCGGCGAGGCGATGTTGTGTGCGACAAAACGCTCGCGGCCGAGTTCTTTTACAGACGCCGTACCCGCCCTTGCCAGCGCATGATTTGGGCTGACCACGCAGACCAGCTCGTCACGGAAGATCACGACGGAACGGAGCTGGGGGTCGGAGGGCTGAAAACTCAGCACACCGAGTTCGACCGAATTAGCCAGGACGTCGTCGCCGATCCGGCTGGCCAGCGACCGCTGTACCTCCACCTTTACATTCGGATGGCGCCGGGTGTACTCGTGGATGAGCGGAAGCAGGCAGAGACAGGTGTACTCATTCGCCGCCAGCAACAAACGGCCGCGATGCAGTGAACGAAGCTCCTTCAATGCCGAACCCGCCTCGTCGCGGAGGTTGACGAGCTTGACGGCGTACTCGCGCAGTACCTCGCCGGCGTCAGTCAGTGAGCCGGTCTGGCGCTCGAAGAGCGATTCGCCCAACTCCGCCTCCAGTTTGCCGATCACCTGGCTTACCGCCGGTTGGGTGCGGTGAAGGCGCAGTGCGGCGCGAGAGAAGCTTTTCTCCTCGGCAACGGCGAGGAAGGTTTCCATCTGAAAGAGGTCCACGGCGGCTCGCTTATTGGGGTATTAGAAGTACTAATCGACCAGACTCGCTCGATAAGTGGGGTTTATCATAACCGGAAGCAGAGGTGTAAGGCCAAGTATGTCGACCAACGATCGCGTTCTCTTTTTCGATACGACGCTGCGTGACGGTGAACAGTCGCCGGGATGCACGATGCACCATGACGAGAAGCTCCGATTTGCACATCAGCTAGCTCTGCTGGGTGTGGACATCATTGAGGCCGGTTTTCCCATCGCCTCCGACGGTGACTTCCAGTCCGTGCACTCGATCGCGCGCGAGGTTGGCCGCGACGGCAAGAGCCCCCGTATCGCCGGTCTGGCCCGATGCAAACGCGAAGACATTGAAGCCGTGGCTCGTGCCGTAGCCCCTGCGGCGCGAAACAGAATTCATACCTTTCTTGCTTCTTCCGATCTGCACCTGGAAGTGAAACTCCGCATGAGCCGCCAGCAGGCCCTGGACCAGACGGGTGAGATGGTGGCTTTGGCGAAGTCGCACTGCGAGGACGTTGAGTTCTCTGCCGAAGACGCGACGCGTTCCGACATCGACTTCCTGTGCAAGATGGTGGAGATTGCCATCCAGGCGGGCGCAACGACCATCAATCTCCCAGACACGGTTGGCTACTCGACACCGTCTGAGTACCAGACGATGTTTGAGACGGTTCGCGCCCGCGTGCCCAGCAGTGGGCAGGTGATCTTCTCCACGCACTGCCACGACGATCTGGGGCTGGCAACGATCAACACCATCAGCGGCATCCTCGGCGGAGCGCGTCAGGTGGAAGTCTCCATGCACGGCATCGGCGAGCGCGCCGGCAATGCCGCTTTGGAAGAGGTCGCGGCCATTCTGTCGATCCGCAAAGATCAGTACCCCTTCACCAGCAGCCTCGATCTGAAGCAAATTGGCGCGACCAGCAAGGCGCTGGATCAGATCATCAGCTTCACGCCCTCGCCCAACAAGGCGATCGTCGGGAAGAATGCCTTTGCTCATGCCAGCGGCATTCACCAGCACGGCGTGCTGGCGAATCCGCTGACGTACGAGATTATGACGCCGGCTTCGTTTGGCGTTGTGGCGAACACCATTGTGCTGGGCAAGCACAGCGGCCGCCGTGGCCTGGAGCAGAAGTTGAAGGAGCTGGGCTATAACTTCAACCGCGAGCAGATCGACGACATCTATCACCGCTTCACGACTCTGGCGGACCGTAAGAAGTCGATCTACGACCAGGACATCGTGGCGCTGCTCGAAGCAGAGTCTGCGCCGACGGTATAACCCTGTGTTTGCTGCTATTCCGTAACGGAGCGGCAAAGCCGCTTCCATGAATCTTGAACCGCCGGGTGCCTCACCCTCGCAATGTAAGGGTGGGTCCGGAGACTACGAAAGTGTCAAAGGAACGAATGAACCTCAAGATTGCAGTCCTGGCCGGCGACGGCATCGGCCCCGAAGTTACGAACGAAGCCCTGAACGTGCTGAACGCCGTCGCGAAACATGGCGGCCACACCTTTACGTATGAGGATCTGCGCATCGGTGGCGTGGCGATCGATGCAGACGGCTCGCCGCTGCCTGAAGCGACTCTCGCGGCGACACTCAAGTGCGATGCCGCGCTGTTGGGCGCCGTAGGCCATAACAAGTTCAACAGCTATCCGCCGAGCCAGCGCCCCGAGGCGGGCCTGCTGAAGATCCGCGCGGAGCTGGGTGGCTATGCCAACCTTCGCCCCTCTGTTGCTTACAAGCCACTAGCCGACAACTCTCCGCTGCGTGCTGAGGTGACGGAAGGGACTGACATCCTCTTCGTCCGCGAGCTGCTTGGCGGTCTCTACTTCGGCGAGCCGCGCTGGTGGGATAAGGAGAAGAAGCTGGCGCACAACACCATGGTCTACAGCGAGGCCGAGGTAGCCCGCGTCGCGAAGATCGCGTTTGAGCTGGCGCAGAAGCGCCGCAAGAAGGTGACCTCCGTCGATAAGGCCAATGTTCTCGAGGTCTCGCAGCTCTGGCGCGCCGTGGTTAGCGAGGTCGCGAAGAACTATCCCGATGTCACCCTGGAGCACCAGCTCGTCGATTCGATGGCGATGCACCTGATGAACACGCCGCGCAGCTTCGACGTGGTGCTCACCGAGAACCTCTTCGGCGACATCCTCTCCGATGAGTGCGGTGTCATCACCGGTTCGCTGGGCATGCTTCCCTCCGCGACGCTTGGCGGCAAGGTCAATCTGTACGAGCCGGTTCACGGATCTGCGCCGGATATTGCCGGCAAGGGTATTGCCAATCCGCTGGGAGCGATCCTGACCGCTGCGATGGTGCTGCGTCACTCCGCCGGGTTGGAGAAGGAAGCTGCTGCTGTCGAAGCTGCGGTACAGGAAGTTCTGACAGCCGGCTACCGCACCGCCGATATCGCACGCGGCGATCATGCCGGACAGAAAAAGGTATCGACCGGCGAGATGAGCAAGGCCGTACTCGACGCCATCAAACTTTAGTTTCATCCCGCAGGGATCTGCTTTATCGAGGAACTCGCAATGCCGCAAACGATGTTTGAGAAAGTCTGGAACAACCACCTCGTCGCCTCACCGGAAGGGGAGCCACCGCTGATCTATATCGATCTGCAGCTCGTGCACGAGGTCACCTCACCGCAGGCCTTCGACGGTCTGCGCCTGGCGGGACGTAAGCTGCGCCGTCCTGACCGTCATATCGCCACGGTCGATCACAACGTTCCAA
>JAEKKE010000150.1 GCA_019510535.1 Acidobacteriota bacterium | reverse complement strand
GGCGTTCTACGATGATTGCCATCGTGCATTGAGTCCGGATGGAGTGCTGGTGGTAAACCTGTGCGGGCCGGAGAGCGAAGATGCGATCGAATACATTCGCAGAAGTTTTCAGGATCGCGTGCTTGTGGCCAGTCCCGAAGACAGCGAGAACAGAATCGTTCTCGCTACGAAGGGTAAACATCGTTGGATGGGTGAAGAGCCCTACGATGAACTTATGAGAAGGTTGCGCCTGCACTTGTGGCACGCGCCGATGGTTCGGATATAGACGACCTGGACGGGTCGTGAAGAGTCATGCGATGGAAGTGCGGCCGAGGCGCAAATCCCAGATTGCTGTGACCAGCTTATCGATGTCCTCATGTGTGTTGTACAACGCCAGCGATGCGCGAACGGAGGTCTCCTGGCCGAAACGCCGTAGGATCGGTTGTGCGCAATGATGGCCGGAGCGAACAGCGATCCCATTCTTATTGAGGTACGATCCCACGTCTTCGGTCCGGAATCCATCCAGCACAAAAGATAGAACCCCTGCCTTCTCCTTCGCGGTACCGATGATGTGGAGGCCGGGGATTTGCAGCAACTCCTTTGTGGCGTGCACCAGCAGTTCATGCTCGTGGCGGGAGACATTCGGCATTCCCACCCGGTCCAGATAATCAATGGCCGCACCCAGGCCGACAGCGTCCGCAATATTGCCTGTGCCGGCTTCGAAGCGCTGCGGAGGACCATGGAAACGCGTCTTCTCGAAGGTGACGTCCTGAATCATGTTTCCGCCACCCTGCCATGGCGGCATGCCTTCCAGGACGTCGGGCTTGCCATAGACGACGCCGATTCCGGTAGGGCCAAAGACCTTATGTCCTGAAAAGACGAAGAAGTCACAGTCGAGCGACTGCACATCGACGCGCATGTGCGAGACAGATTGCGCGCCGTCAAGCAGAACCCTCGCTCCATAACGATGGGCAATCTCGATCATCTTCTCCGCGGGAGTAACGACACCCAAAGCATTTGAGACCTGTGTCATTGAAACCAGACGGGTCTTTGGGCCGAGTAGCTTCTCGTACTCATCCAGAAGAACCTGCCCGCTATCGTCGACGGGGGCAACGCGAAGTTTGGCTCCGGTCTCGGAGCAGAGCATCTGCCATGGCACGATGTTGGCGTGATGTTCGAGCCAGGTGATGACAATCTCATCGTCCTTACGCACATTGCGCCGGCCCCAGCTCTGGGCAATCAGGTTGATGCCTTCGGTGGCGCCGCGCACAAAGACGATCTCCTGCGTGGACGATGCATTGACGAAGCGGCGCACTTTCTCGCGCGCTGACTCGTAGGCATCCGTCGCTCGCGCTGCAAGCTCATGGGCAGCGCGGTGCACGTTGGAGTTCTCGTGTTCGTAGAAATACTTCAACCGATCGATAACGCTCTGCGGCTTCTGGGTGGTCGCGGCGTTGTCCAGCCAGACAAGTGGACGGCCGTTGACGCGTTCCCGCAGGATTGGAAAGTCTCTCTTGATGGCTTCCGCATCGAAGGGATACTTCGAAAGATCCAGCTCGCGCGGCACATCCCGTTCGATACCCGCTGGCTCATATAAGACAACGGCATCGGCCGGCTCAAGCGGTCTTGCCGCTTCGAAGCGACGCAATGGATCCTGATCTGCAAGCTGGCCGATCTCCTGCGCGCGGAGAAGATCATTGGGAAGCTGAAGATCGAAGGGAGTCTCTTCGATCAAACTCGTTCCTGCGGGAGCAGGCCCCGGAATGGACGGCGGATACGAAAACAACGGCCGGAGCTCCTCAAGAAATGAGAAGGGAGGAGCCGGCGCGTACTCTATCAGCGGCGGCATCGGGAGCATGCTGATCGATGGCGATTGCGGCTCGATCGCAGTTTTGGGCAGACTCTCTTCGATGACGCCTGTGCGCCCTTGAGGGACACTCGAAGATGGAGGCGCTACCTGAGGAGTGGCTGGAACGCTTGTCGGATATCCAGGCTGCGGAGACGAGGTGTAGCCAGGTCCGTCGCCGAAGATAGGACGAGCATCCTGCAGGAACGAAAACATCGGTGAGGGAGGAATTGCTCCACCGCTCGAACCCGTATCTGTTGCGGTGCCCAATATGCCGGGAAGGGCGGGAGGCCCTGCCTGGTAGGGAGCAGAGACGGGAGCAACCTGTGCTGGGCCAATACTTGCCGGCAGAGTCGGAAGGTGTTTATCCGAGGGCAGTTGAACTTCGGGCTGAAAGGCAGGCGGTGTTACCGGGGGGCTTGCCGGCGGATCGATGGCTGCAGGCTGTTGCGGTACGTCGAGAGAGGAGGGAAGCGCCGTGAACAGCTCGTTCGCCATACGGGCAAGAACAGCGGGGTCCGGCACTCCGGCTGGGAGCGATCCTCTATCAGGAAGAGCCCGGGCTTCGCCCAGGCCTCTCTCGTCATTCAGTACCAGCGATTTCGGATCACTTGTACTCATGGTAGTTGCCTACCTCGACGTTCTCCAGGGACGCAATCGCATCGTCCGTCAGAACCGAAGCTGCGCAATAAAGTGAGATCAGATAAGAGGCCAGGCCGCGCTTATCGATTCCTGTAAACCGTACCGAAAGCCCTGGAGTCTGCTCTCCAGTAAGACCAGGTTGGAAGAGGCCGATCACACCTTGCTTGCGCTCTCCGGAACGAACCAGCAATATCTGGGTCTTCGATGTCTTGCCCGAAACGCGGATCTTATCGGTGGGAATGATGGGAACACCACGCCAAGTCAGAAAGGGCGTACCGAACAGCGTTACGGTCGGAGGAGGAACGCCGCGCCGGGTGCACTCACGGCCAAAGGCAGCTATCGCTCGCGGATGCGTCAGGAAGAAGGAAGGCTCTTTCCAGACCTTTGTCAGAAGCTCATCAAGATCATCCGGGGTAGGCGCGCCTTTGCGGGTTGAGATCTTCTGCGAGTCGGCAATGTTATTGAGTAGGCCATAGTCGGCATTGTTCAGAAGCTCGTTTTCCTGCCGCTCCTTCACACCTTCGATCGTGACGCGGAGCTGCTCACGCACCTGATCGTAGGGGTTGCTGAAGAGATCACTGATGCGGGTCTGCACATTGACCAGGGCGTTGATGCTGCTCAGCCGGTACTCGCGAGGTTCCTCTTCGTACTCCGCATAGGTCTCCGGAATCTCAGATTCATCCACATGACCGCAGAGCACATCGATCGGCTTCTCTTCGACAACCCGGTTGCGGCGGAAGATGCCTGACTCCAGCGGCTTCCAATCTAACAAGCGAACCAGCCATCTTGGTGTTACCGCACCATAGATGGGAGCTGTCTTGGTTACGTTGGCTAATTGATATGCTGCTTGTTCGCCAAGCGAAGTCTGGTTCGTTGTATCAGCCACGGGAAAGGCTCCTTGCAGAAGGACGTTGAGTGTGTCCAGCTTGTAGCGGAAGCCTACCAGCCGACGCATAAAAAAGAAAGCTGGAGACTGTGGCTTTTAGTATTTGCGAACCTTACGGTCCACGCGGTCAGACCAGGCATGAATGCCTCCGCGCAGGTTCGATACTTTCTTGAACCCATGCTGCCGGAGGTACTCCGCCGCTTTTACGCCGCGAGGACCATGCTTGCAGACTGCGACGATTTCTTCATCCACGCTTAGCTCATCCAGGCGCTTTGCCAGCTCGGGCAGAGGGATGAGGTGGCCTCCGATGTTGGAGATTTCATATTCGTATTCATCGCGGACATCTAAAAGGAAGAGCTTGTCCCCCTGATCGAGGCGCTGCTTCAACTCTTCGGCTTGAATCTCTGGAACACTCACGTCTAG
>JAEKKE010000149.1 GCA_019510535.1 Acidobacteriota bacterium | reverse complement strand
CGGGCGCAAAGAGCTTTGAGTTTTCCGTTTCGCCGATGCCGGGCGAACCGAACGTCATCAATAACAGCCTCAGCCGCATGGTGAACGTGAGCGGCGACAAACGCAGGATTCTCTTCGTAGAGGGCGAACCGCGCTGGGAGTTCAAGTTCATCCGCCGCGCCTCCGATGATGACCCGCAACTGCAGATGGTCTCCATGCTGCGGACGACGGAGAACAAGGTCTATCGCCAGGGCATCAGCGATCCGAGTGAGCTTGCGGAAGGCTTCCCAACACGGCCGGAGGATCTCTTCGGCTACTCCGGCATCATTATTGGTTCGGTTGAAAGCGGATACTTCACACCCTCACAACAGGAGTTGCTGCGCGAGTTCGTCGATCGCCGCGGTGGCGGCGTGCTTTTCCTTGGCGGCCGCTTTTCTCTCGCGGACGGTGGCTGGAACAGTTCCGGAGCCTCGGACCTTATTCCCACCTTTCTGCCGAAGACGAAAGAAACCTTTCATCGCGACCCAGCCTATCCTCTGCTAACCCAGGTTGGCGCCGACTCTCCGGTGACGCGTCTCGCCGACGATGCAGCGGTCAATGCTGCGCGATGGAAGAAGCTCCCCTACACCGCCGACTTTCAGGATGCCGGCTCTCCTAAGCCCGGAGCCTCGGTGCTGTTGGAGATGAGCGATACGCATCGCAAGATGCCGATGCTCATCACGGAGCCGTATGGCCGTGGACGTACGGCATTGATGGCCACCGCCGGTACGTGGCGCTGGCAGATGAGTATGCCGGTCGGCGACGGATCACACGATCAGTTCTGGAGACAGCTTCTGCGCTATGTTGCTGCGGAGTCACCAGGACCTGTCACAGCAAGCGTTCCCGCGCAGACGCTGCTGGATGAGGGACACGTCGTTCTCTCTGCTACCGTGCGTGACAAGCAGTATCAACCCGCTCCGGATGCCGATGTGATGGCCCGCATAGTCAGCCCGGACGGTACGTCGTCCATGATGCAGCTGGCGGCTGTTCCTGGTGAGGCCGGAGGCTTCCGCACGGAATGGACCGCGGATAAACCCGGCTCTTATGCGGTGGAGGTTACAGGATCGCGCGCGGGAGAGATTCTCGGTTCTGACATCGTCACGCTGGAGCGGAAGGATGGCATAGCGGAGAACTTCCACACGGAGCAGAACCGTGAGTTGCTGGAGCGATTGTCGAACAGCACCGGCGGCCGTTACTGGAGACCGTCGGAGCTCAGCACGCTGCAGCGTGACATCTCCTACTCTGAGGCCGGCATCTCAGTTCGTGACACTAAGCCTCTTTGGGATATGCCCATCAACTACCTCCTGCTGCTCGGGCTTGTCAGCGCACAGTGGCTGCTACGCAGAAAGTGGGGTGTGGTATGAAGCGCATGGTTCCTGGTCTGCTGCTCGCGGTTGCGAGCCTTCGCTGCCATGCCGCCGTCTACTACATCACGGTTGCAGGCCTGGGCGGCGAACCAGACTACGAACAACGCTTTACCGCGAACGCCAAAGATCTCGATAAGGTCTATCACGGTGCGGCGGCTGCTCATGTCGTTACGTTGACTGGCAACGACGCAACCCGGACAAAGGTGACCGATGCGTTGAATGACGTGGCACGCAACGCCAAGCCTGAGGATGATCTGGTGTTTATCCTTATCGGCCATGGTTCGTTCGATGGCGAAGAGTATAAGTTCAACCTCATCGGTCCCGATCTTTCGGCGACAGAGCTCGCTACTCTCCTCGACAAGATCCCCGCAAAGCGGCAGCTCGTCGTGAATACGACCAGCGCCAGTGGAGGATCAGTCGTTGCGTTGCAGCATCCGGGCCGTGCTGTGATTACGGCAACCAAGACCGGCACAGAGAAAAATGCTACCGTCTTTGCACGCTACTGGCTGCAGGCAATGCAAGACCCTGCCGCCGAT
This sequence comes from Acidobacteriota bacterium, assembly GCA_019510535.1. Lineage (GTDB taxonomy): Bacteria > Acidobacteriota > Terriglobia > Terriglobales > Acidobacteriaceae > Terriglobus. Next base: position 3,372 of record JAEKKE010000149.1, on the reverse strand, counting down.
ACCGATAAGAGTGGCAGCGTCTCCGCAATGGAGGCTTTTGTCTATGCGGATCGCAAGACCGCTGACTTCTACAGTTCGCAGAAGCGCCTGGCCACCGAACATCCGGTCTTCGAAGATACGGGCAAGGGAGAAGCCGTCCGCACCATCGCACAAGGCTCTCGTGAGGGCGCACTGCTCTCAACCCTCACGGTACTGCGGCTCGATGGAGGCAATGCCGCGATTGCCAATGATCCGGCGCATCAAGCGTTGCTTACAAAGAAAGAAGAGCTGGAGCGCAAGATCGATCAGTTGAAGTATGAGAAGGCAGCCATGGAACCCGGAGAATACAAGCAGGCTCTCACAGCTGCCTTACTGGAACTGGCCAAGGTGCAGCAGGAGATGGAGAAATGAGATACCTCTTGCTTGCGCTCGCCCTCTCGCTTACATCGCATGCGGCGACGTGGCAGGAGTGTCGTGGCCTGGAGAAACATGGCAAGGATGCTACGGCCTGCTACACACAGCTCACACATACGAGTGACCCTGCGTTGCGCGCCGAGGGGTTCTGGGGGCTGGAGAACTATCAGCAGGCCAATGCCGAGTTCCGTGACGCAGTCGCTTCTCCGAGCAGCGGCGCAGCCGTGCGTGTCCGCTGGGGCCTGCTCTTCCACGAACGCTTCAATAATCCTGAGGCAGTCAACTTATTCAACGAAGCACTGGCTAAGGATCCGAACTACGCTCCTGCATTCTATGGGCTGGCGTTGGTCAGCGCTGATGGCTTCGACGGGCGCGCGCCGCAGTACATCGCGAAGGCATTGACACTCGATCCTAAATCGGCGGAGAGCCGCGAACTGGCTGCCGATATGGCTTTCGAAAACTCCGACTTTGATACTGCAATCAAAGAAGCCGATCAGGCCATCGCTCTCGCGCCCGATGCCTTGGACGCCATGGCGATCCATGCAGCCATCGAGTTGCTCAACGACCGTTCGCCCGATGCGTGGCTGGCGAAGATCACCGCGATTAATCCGAAGTATGGAGAAGGATATGCCCGCATCGGCTATCACATGGTACAGAATCGCCGTTACACCGATGGCGTGAGCTACTACCGTAAAGCCGTAGAGGTCCAACCCCGTCTGTGGCCGGCTCACGCGCAGCTCGGCATTAACCTGATGCGGCTTGGCCAGCAGGATGAGCCGGAGAAAGAACTGCAGCTTGCCTACGACAACGGATATCGCGATGCCGCCACCGTCAACAGTCTGCGGCTGTTGGACAGCTACAAGAACTTCCAGACCTTTACCGATGACACCACCATCCTGAAGCTCAACAAGAAGGAAGCAGAGTTGCTGCAACCCTACTTCTCCGCCGAGCTACACCGTGCCATGGCGGCCTACGAGAAGAAGTATCAGATGAAATTAAAGGGACCGGTGCAGCTCGAGGTCTATCCCGACCATGAAGACTTTGCGGTTCGGACTATGGGCATGCCGGGACTTGGAGCCTTGGGTGTGACCTTTGGCCAGGTAGTCGCCATGGACAGTCCATCAGGCCGCAAGCCCGGTGAGTTTCACTGGGCCAGCACACTTCGGCACGAGCTCAGCCACGTGTATGTTCTGTCCGCCACGAACCATCGTGTACTGTTGCCGGTTGCAGAGCTGGATCGCGGCTTTATCTATCCTCAATATCCGGCACAGGTTATCGTTAGCTACTTCCAGGGCGGAAGCATCTGCGACTACATCGGTGAACGCTGGGGCGAAGGCAAGCTACTTGAGATCGTTCACGCCTATGCCAAGCTGACGCCTACGCCGGAGGTTATCCAGACGACTCTTGGTATCTCCGCGGAGCAGTTCGATAAGGACTACATGGCGTGGCTCGACAAGCAGTTGGGCGAAGTCGTTAAGAACTTCGATCCCTGGCGGAAACAACTCACCGAGCTTGCACAGCATGCAAAGTCGAAAGACTATGCTTTCGTTCTCGCTAACGGAGAAAAGGTGAAGGCTCTTTATCCGCAGTACATCGGCGATGCCAACGCTTACCAGATGATTGCCGATGCTCAGCTAGCCGGCGGCAACAAGCAGGCTGCGACCAAAGTTCTGGTGGAGTATGAAAAGATGGGCGGACACGAACCTGCCACTCTGAAACAACTGGCGACGCTGGAAGAAGAGGCTGGTGATAAGGCGGCAGCGGCCGCGACGCTCGATCGGCTGAACTATGTCTATCCCACCGGAGACGAAGAGCTGCACCGCCGGCTTGGAACGCTCTTTCTTGATCTGAAGAAGGACGACGGAGCCGTGCGGGAATATAACGCCGTTGTCTCACTGCATCCGCTCGACGTCGCGGGCGCGCAATACAACCTGGCCAAGGCCTACATGGCGAAGGGCGACCGGGCCAAGGCGGAAGAGGCTGTTCTCGCCGCACTCGAGGCTGCACCCGGCTACCGGCCCGCACAGACATTGTTACTGCAACTGCACAACGGCGGCGCACCGGCGCAGCCCAAGACCAACTGAAGACGAGGGACTTGATGGAGACCACACTCAACAACCTGGATGCAGTAGAGCTCGAGCAGCGGATACAGCGATTCCACGCCGTACGCGATGCCATTCTGACGCAGGTCCGCAAGGTGATCGTCGGACAGGATGAGGTTCTGGACCAGATTCTCACCGCCCTCTTTGTCGGTGGCCACTGTCTCCTCACCGGTATGCCGGGCACGGCGAAGACGCTGACGGTGAGGGCCATCGCCGAGGCTCTGGGCCTCTCGTTCAAGCGCATTCAATTCACGCCGGACCTCATGCCGTCAGATATCACCGGCACAGACATCATTGAAGAGAATCCCGCCACCGGGCATCGCACCTGGACCTTTGTGCCGGGACCGATCTTCGGCAATATCGTGCTGGCTGACGAGATCAACCGCACTCCGCCGAAGACACAGGCTGCACTGCTCGAGGCGATGCAGGAACGCTCCTGCACGGTTCGCGGGCATATCTACCCGCTGCCTTCTCCCTTCTTTGTGCTTGCCACCCAGAACCCGATCGAGCTGGAAGGGACGTATCCCCTCCCCGAAGCACAGCTTGACCGCTTCCTCTTCAATACGGTGCTGGACTATCTCTCTGCCGATGATGAGGTAAGGGTCATCGATATGACCACCGCCACCTTGAATCCAACCATTGATGCCGTAACCTCGGCGGAAGAACTTCTTGACCTGCAGCAGCTCGTCCGCATGGTGCCGATTGCGGAGTCGCTGGCTCGCTGGGCCGTCAACATGATAAGGGCGACACGCTTTAAGAGCGATAACGCTCCTGACTTCGTGAAGAAGTACGTCAACTACGGAGGCAGTGTCCGCGCGGCACAGTTTCTAGTGCTAGCGGCCAAAGCGCGAGCCCTGGCGCACAAGCGCTACCACGT
>JAEKKE010000148.1 GCA_019510535.1 Acidobacteriota bacterium | reverse complement strand
GATCTGGTCGATATCGGCAGGCTGCAAGGCGGCATGCTTGATCTCGGGATTTTCCGGCGCGCGCCGGTTGAGGAATTGCGGGCTCACCACAATGGCCTCGACCAAGGCGCGGAAGCGATAACCGTCCGTGGCCAGCGCGGTCTTCATCTGATCCACCAGCGATTCATCGGAAAGCTGCAGCGTGCGGTTCAGCGCATAGGAGAGCAGCTTGCGGCAAAGATTTTCCACATAGCGGTCCTGGCGGTGCTCGCGGATATAGCTTTGCAGGCCCGGTACGCCGGTCGCATCCACGCCGCCCGGGAAGGTGGCCGATGCATCCACCGGCCTGCCCGCCATGTCGGTGGTCCGCGCATTACCCACCGGCCCGTAGCCCTCGAACACCAAACCAAAAGAATCGAAGCGCTGGTGGCAGCCGGCGCAGAACGGATTCTTGTGGTGCTCTTCCAGCATCAGGCGAATGGGCAGGTCGGTCTTGGATTCATCGCTGGGCAATTCGGGCACCACCGGAGGCGGCGGCGGCACCTTCATGCCCAGGACCTTCTGCACGACCCAGTTGCCCCGCTTAACCGGACTGGTGCGCAGGCCGGGCGAATACTGGGTCATGAACACCGCCATGGGCAGGATGCCGCCACGGCCATACTTGTCCGCATTGTCCACCCGAACCCATGTCTTCACGTCGCCCGCGACATCCGGCATGCCGTCATGCCGTAATGCTTGCCCAGCGGCGGATTGACGAAGGTGTATTTGCCGTACAGTAGATCCAGCATCGAACCATCATGGGTGATGGTGTCCTGCATGAAGCGGATCGGCTCCTGGAACATTGCTTCGCGCAGGTCATCGTCGAAAGCCGGGAAGCGCTGACGGTCCACCGAATTGTTGGTCTCGAACTGGCGGAAGACCAGCCAGTTGCCGGTGAATTCCGTCGCAAGACCATTGATCCTGGCATCCTTGAGCATGCGCAGGGCCTGGGCCTTGAGCACACCGGGCTGATGCAGGTCGCCGGCGGCGGCATGACGCATCAATTCGGCGTCCGGCATGCTGGACCAGAGGAAATAGCTGAGCCGGTTGGCCAGGCTGTAATCCGACAGCGGCTGGGCGACGAACGGCTTGGTCAACGCCGCCTTGCTGAGACCAGGCTTGGGAGCTGAAGCCGTCTTGGCCAGGTCGAAGCGATAGAGGAAATCCGGCGACATCAGGATGCCCACGATGGAATCGCGCACGGCCGCTTCATGCGACAAGCGGTTCTTGGTGCGCAGCATCTTGTAGTACGCCAACACGTCGGTGCGCTCGCCCGCGGTTAGCGGCCGGCGATAGGCGCGTTCGGCAAAGCGCAGCAGGGCCGCCAGATGCTTGGGCTCAGCGGCGGCATGCTGTTTTTCCAGATTGCGCAGGGTCGTGTTGATCAGGCCGAAATGCCAGCGGAACGCCTTGGGCGCGACCGGATCGTTATGCTCCTTGTCCGCCGCCCAGCGCGCCAGATATTTGTCGCGCATCTGAAAGATCACGAACTGATCCGTCACTTCGTGACCCATGGGACGCTTGGAGCCAGACTCGGTCGATAGCGGGCCGTTGATATTGCCATCCACTTCGCCGCTCTGATTGAAGAAATACTGGGTCCAGGTGCGCGCCGTCTGATCGGCGACAAAATCGAACTCGTTCCACAGCCGGTTGAGCTGGTCCCGGCCTTTTTTGTCCAGGATCAACTGCATCAAGGCGGTGTCATCGCGATAGTAGCCGCCGGTGTTGTGATAACCGGCGCTCAGCAGCCGGCCATTGTCGGTCGCCTGGTCGGGCCAGTAGCGGCCACGTTCGCTGACATAGAAGGTGTCGGGGAAAACGGACGCCAGACGGTCAAAGGCCTTTTGATATGCGGCTTTCTGGCCGGCCGGATAGACCAGGTCGGCATCGCCATGGCGCGCATGCGCCATCACGATGGCCCAGCGCGGCGAGGCATCTTCATGCAGCGGCGGATATTTGGGGATTGGAGGCAGCGCCGGTTCCGGCTCGCCCGCCGCGCGCAACGCTTTGGGGTCGCTCTTGGTGTGGTTCTGGGCGTACTCCTCCAGGCGCCAATTGTGCAGCGGCTCGGACTGTCCCGGCAGGCCCTTCACGACCGGGGCGGCAAACTGCATCGCGGTTTCGGCGCGGATGCGGGTGACGAAATTCTCCATCGCCTGCGTCTTCACCGCCAGCGAGTCGGCGTTCTTGGGCGCCGGCAAGGCGTTCCACATGCCTTGCAGCTTGGCGACCGGCCCAACCGCATCCTTGTCGTTCAGGATGGCCCACACCATGGGAAGATACTTGGCGCTCAGCTTCATCTGGGCGGCGGTGGAGGCCAGCGTCGCGCCGGGCTTACCCAGGGCGGCGCGATAGCGATAGCGCCAGGCGGCCTGAAAGTAATCGGCATAGCTGGTGGGCTGCGCCTGGTAAAAAGCGATGATGCGCTGGATGGCGTATTTGTCGTGATCGCTTTCGACCTGCATCAGATGCGGCGCGAAATCGATGGTGTCGGGCTTGAGCACCATATGATCGGCGACCAGGCGCGCGGCCTGGAGATACTTGTTGAGCAGCGCCGGCGACATGGTGAGGGATTCGCCGGAATTGTCGAAGCCCGCAGTGTTGGCCGGATCGACCGGAAACTGGCGGGTGAGTTCCATGTCCTGACCGGTCAGGTCGCGAATGGTGTAATTGTATTCCGCATTGCTGAGACGGCGCGCCAGCACGGTGCCGGGATCGCCGCCCAGCCGCTTGATCTCTTCGGCGCGCACGGAATGGACCCAGTCGATGATCTGCTGCGCGGCCGCGGCTGGGGGCTGCGGCATCTGCTTGGGCGGCATCTCATGCGCCGTCAGCCGCTCGGCCAGAAGCGACCAGCGGGGAAACTCGTCCTTCACCTGCTCGACGGTTGTATAGGACTTAAGATCGAACTGCGCCGTGGGCTGGGCGCCGCTGTGGCAGGCCACGCAATATTTGCCCACAAAGGGTTTGACCGTCTCGTCCATCTGCTTTTGCAATTGGGGCGAATCCGCCAAGGCGGACGTGCTGAAACAGGCCAACAGGATGACGAGCAGACGCTTCATGACCAACTCTTTGTTTTGACGCCGCCGTTCGCGCGGCCTCTCCCAGATCGCGGCCTCGCGGCGCAATCCTCGGCCAAATAAGCAGAATTGCACCGCAGTGTAAATTTACAGCGAAGCCGCATGTTGTGAAACGGATGCTGAGCGATGCGAAACCATTATTAATGCATAGACGGTATTGGAAACACCCTTTTGGTGCAGTGCAGCAAGACGCTTGCGGGAACTTGGTGCCGGCCAAAGAAAAACCCCCGCACCTGGAAAGGCGCGGGGGCTGATCTCTTGCCGGAACAGGCGGCTTAGTCGCCGGTCGCTTCGAAGTTGTGCAGGATCGGAGGACGCGGGTTGAAGGGAACCCGGGTGGACCAAGGCGCGGCGGGATCGTTGCCGGCGCGGTGCCAACGGCCCTGGGCGGCAATCATGACGTCACCCGGATCGCAGTTGAAGTAAGGCAGGCCTTCGACCTTCATCCCGATCTTGCCTTCCATGATGAACCAGAATTCGGTCCAGCCGACATGGAAGTGACCCTTATTGGTATCGGGCGGCACGGGCGCGCCCTTGCCGCGCAGGATGTTGGACGTGAAGTGGTCATCCCACACGAACTTGCCGCCATAGGGCTTATCCGTGCCGTTGAACTCCTTCATGTAGTCGACATAGATCGGATTGGACTCTTTTTCCTTGGCCGGGCCGGTCAGGTTGGTGACCTTGGTATAGGTCATGCCCTTGATGGGATCGGGGGTCTCGCTGACCGGATAGATCGGAACCGAGCCGGTCTGGCGCACTTCAAAGCGCAGCGCCGGGGTCGAGCCGACATTTTCCAGCGTGTACATGTGGCGGAAGGGCACGTTCACGAAAAAGCCCTTGGTGGCGGTGAAGGGCTCATAGCCGTCGATCGAGACCTTGATCGAGCCGTCCCAGACGATGAAGACCACGCGGTCATCAGGATACATCTTCTGCTTGGTCTTCTTGCCGACGCCCATCGAGATGTAGTCGCCTTCCTGATCCTTGTTGCGCACGATGGGCTGCACCCAGTCGCTCTGGCCCTTATGGGTGGCCAGGATCTCGGACAGCTTCCAGTGCGGCTTGTTGGGCGCCACATAAGGCGTCGGCGTGGTCGGCTTTGGCGACCAAAAGACCGTGCCCTTGGCGAAACTGGTTATCGGGTTCTCTTCCTTGCCCAGGAACTGGGCGGACGCCGCAAGGGGCGCCAGAAGCGCCACCGCGGCTGCGGCGGCGAGATAAATCTTAGCCTTCATTGGTGATTTCCTTCCTCTGCGGCCTTCCCCTGACGGCCGGACGAGAGGGGTTTTAGTGGAAAAAAATGCCGCCAACCAGAGCCAAGTGGCCGCATAAAAATGATGCGGCGCATTCAAGCGAAGGGATCGCAACTTGAGACAAGTTGAGAC
>JAEKKE010000208.1 GCA_019510535.1 Acidobacteriota bacterium | reverse complement strand
TGTCGACAGATGAGATCGGAAAGAGCTACGGCGGCCGCCCGGTAGTACGCGGGGTCAGCCTGCACGTCAGTCAAGGCGAGGTCGTCGGCCTGCTTGGCCCCAATGGGGCGGGAAAGACGACAAGTTTCTACATGATGGTGGGCCTGGTGCGGCCCGATATCGGCCGGGTGCTCTCAGATGGCGCCGATATCAGCCGGGTTCCTATGTACATGCGGGCCCGGAAGTTCGGCATCAGCTACTTGCCGCAGGAGCCTTCGGTCTTTCGTAAGCTCTCGGTCGAAGAGAACATTATGGCGGTTCTGGAGGCGCAACAACTCTCGCCGGAGACCCGGCGGACGCGCCTGGAAAAGCTGATCGAGCAGCTAAATTTGGGTCCGGTCCGCAAGACGCAGGGATATGCACTCTCCGGCGGTCTGCGCCGGCGTGTGGAGATCGCCCGGTGCCTGTGCATCCAGCCGGCCTTCATCCTTTTGGATGAGCCATTTTCAGGAATCGATCCCATTGCGGTACTGGATCTGCAGGAGATCATCTTTGATTTGAAGACCAGCGGCATCGGCGTCCTGATTACCGACCATAATGTCCGTGAGACGCTAAGTGTCACCGACCGTGCCTACATCATTAATGAGGGCAAAATCTTCCGGGAGGGAACTCCAGGTGAACTTGGACGCGATCCGGAGGTCAAGCGCATCTATTTGGGAGAGGGGTTTTCGTTGTAGTACAACCCCCACTTTACAAGCATGTACGCGGGTGTAGACTACGGCACACGGTCGGAGAGACCCCTGCCGCGGAGATAAAGAAGGGATCCAGTAACAAAGAGTGCTCCTCCAACCCAAGCTCAACGTAAAGATCTCCCAACGCCAGGTGTTGACGCCTGGCCTGATGCAGATGGTCAGCGTGTTGGCGCTGAACAAGCTTGAGCTCAGGGAGATGATCAACACTGAAATCGTCGAGAATCCTGTCCTTGAGGAGATCGAGAGCAACGATCCTTCCTTTGAAGAGCTTGCCGGACGCGAGGGCGACCGCGAGCGGAGCGCCGAAGAAACTGCCGTCAAGGAAGAGAAAGATCCTTTTGAGGAGATCGACTTCGGCAGCTACTTCCAGGAGTATCTGGACCCCGGTTTCCGGACAGGCAATCTGGGTGGTGAGGAGCTGGATAAGCCCTCCTTCGAAAACTTCCTTTCCAAGCCGAGCACACTGACGGACCATCTGCTGTGGCAGCTCGGCTCTGTCAGCCTGCCGGACGAAGTGCGGTCCGCCGCGGAACTGATGATCGGTAACCTGGATGAGAACGGATATCTCGTCGCTACTGACGAAGAGCTTGCGACGGTGTTAGGAGAGCAGGGGGACGAACATCCGGAAGCAGCTCTGGAGGAAGCACACAAGGTGATCGGGACACTTGATCCCGCCGGCGTAGGAGCGCGTGATCTCAAGGAGTGCCTGCTGATGCAGCTCGCCGCGCGTGAACGTGAGGCCGAGGCTGCTGCCGAGCGCCGTGCCGCCTACCGGGCCCAGAAGGAACATGAGGACGACTTCTCCATCGAGATTGATCGCCGCGTCGAGGATGTTGAGAAGCTGGCGGCAGAGCATCGTGGCTGTGTCATGCGGATTGCCGATGCGATCGTGCAGCAACATCTGGCTCTGCTGCAGAAGAAGGATATGCGCGAGCTGGTGAAAGAGTGCGCGCAGACGCCGGAGACGGTGCAGGAAGCGGTCGACGTTATCCGCTCGCTCGATCCTCGTCCGGGCCAGCGCTACAACAACACGGAGACACGGCTGATTGAACCCGATGTCGCCTTTGTAAAGCGGGGCGATGAGTATGTGGTGGTGATGAATGAGGAGGATATGCCCGCGCTTCGGTTGAATGCGGGCTATCGCCGCATGATGCACCAGAAGGACGCCGACCGTGACCTGAAGGAGTACGTCAAGGAACGGTATCGTTCGGCGATCCAGTTGTTGCGGAACATCGAACAGCGGAAGAATACGATCGTGCGTACCTGCGAGGCGATTGTGCGCCGCCAGCATGATTTTTTAGAGAAGGGCATCGACGGTTTGCGGCCGATGATGATCAAGGAGGTCGCCGAGGAAATCGGTGTACATCCGTCTACGGTCAGCCGTGCAGTGTCGAACAAATACGTCCATACGCCGCAGGGCGTATACGAGCTTCGTTTCTTTTTCTCGGAAGGAGTGAACGGGCCTGAAGGTGGCGACCTTCCCCTGGTACTGCTCAAACGGAAGGTAAAGAAGCTGATTGAAGAAGAAGATCCGCGCCAACCTTATACGGACGACTACCTGGCTGCCGAGCTGCAGCGCCAGGGAATTCAGATTACTCGTCGTACCGTTGCAAAGTACCGGGAAGAAATGCAGATTCCCAGTACGCATAAACGCAGAGTACGCTAGTCGCGTCTAACCAGACCTTAGAAAGAGGTGCCCAATATGCACGTGGAATACACCGCACGAAAGGTCGTTGTCACCAAAAAGCTGAAGGCCCAGGCCGAAGAGGGTTTGAAGCGCATTGAAAAGCTGGTCGACGATACAGCCAAAGTCCACATCTTTTTAAACTGCGAAAAGTACCGCTGCAGCGTGGAAATCACATTGAAGACCAAGCTAAAAGACATCGCAGCCTTGTGCATCTCGCCGGAGGCGGAGATCGCATTGCGCGACGCTCTGGACAAGATCGAGAAGCAGGTCCTGAAGCTGAAGAAGACCATCGTGACGCGGAAACGCCACCCCCAGGGAGATAAACTGACGGCGGGCACCGTCCGGCTGAGCGGCGACGAAGCCCGCGCTGCGTCGGACAAGGCGCCAATAATGCCGGCGGCCAAAAAGTCGAAGATGAACGGCCACGCTAACGGCAAGCTCGCCGTGATTGCGCATAGCTTCCCGCAGAGTGCCAGCCTGCCCGAGCCACACGTCGTTCGCTCGCTGGATTCGGTGGCGATGCGCCCTATGACCCTGGAGGAGGCGTTGAAGGAAGCGCACTATCGCGATAGAGATATCTTTATCTTCCGTAACCGGACGGGGCAGTTGCTGGTGCTGCATCGGATGCGTGACGGCAAGATGGAGCTGATTGAGACGCCGGCGTAGTAGCATCTCTGCATGCCAAAGAAGGGTACGACGCGGGCGGCATCCCCAAAGAAAAAATCGGACGGAAAGGACAGGCTCGTCATTCTGACGGGCTTGTCCGGTTCCGGCAAGCTCAGCGCTCTGAAGGCATTTGAGGATCTTGGGTTCTACTCGGTCGACAATCTGCCGCTGGAACTGGTTCCCAGGTTTGCCGACCTGGTGCGGCAGTCGCATGAGATCGACCGTGCAGCTCTGGTAGTGGATGTGCGCGAGGGCATGAAGCTCGACGCGTTTCCCGCAATCCTGAAAGAAGTCCGCGAAGTACTGGATACCAGAGTTGTGTTCCTGGAGGCGACCGACGAGGTACTGTTGCGCCGGTTCAGCGAGACGCGCAGGCCGCATCCGCTGGGGCGGAACGATACGGTGTTGCAGTCGATTCAGCGAGAGCGGAAGCGGCTCGATCACATCCGGAATGTGGCCGATGTCATTCTGGACACCACCAAGTTCAACGTCCGAATGGTGTGCCCCCGGAGGCTGACCTTGTCTTCGATGTGCGTTTCCTGCCGAATCCGCACTTCATCCCCGAGTTCCGCAAGGAAACCGGGCTGAACCCGAAGGTGGCGCGCTATGTGAAACGCTTCCCTCAGACGAAGGAGTTCCTGGACAAGACTACCGATCTGATGAAGTTTCTACTGCCGTTCTACGTCAAGGAAGGTAAGAGCTACCTAACGATTGCCTTCGGATGTACCGGTGGCCAACACCGATCGGTCGCAATCGCCGAAGAGATGAAGAAGCGGTTGGAAGCTGAGGGCTATCGGGTCAAGAGCGGCCACAGGGATATGCCGCGTTGACCGGCCAAGAGCAAGCCCTTTTGGGGCTGATTAGAATAAGACCGATGTCTCCCATCACCAACTTCGGTCTGGGGGTGCGCATTTGAGGCGCATCTGGAGGCTGCTGCTGTACGCGCGGCCATACCTGCTTTACTCGCTGGTCTCGGTCGTGTTGATGGCGACCGTGGGGGCGATGGCGGCGTTCCGCATTCTTCTTGTCAAGCCGATCTTCGACAATGTTCTGGCGCCGGATGCTCCGTCCCCTAACGTACTGAATATCCCGATTCCCCACCGGCATGTCTCGCTTAATCTGCAGTGGCTCGTTCCCAGCCATTTTCACAACGCCTGGACGGTAATCGCCTACGCGTTGGTTTGTTCGGCACTGGTGAAGAGCATCTGCGACTACGTAGGAACGTACCTGGTGAACTATGCCGGCTTCGGCATGATCACCGATCTGCGCAACGACTTGTATAACGCCGTGCTGCGGCGCTCGGTCGCTTTCTTCCAACGGCACACGACCGGAACCCTGCTCTCGACACTGATCAACGATATCGAGAAGGTGCAGGTGGCGATGTCGGCGGTGTTGAGTGAGCTGCTGCAGCAGTTCTTCACCTTGTTATGGACCATTGTCGTCGTCATCCTGATGGGCGGCAAGCTGAGCTGGGTACTGCTGCTATTCGTGCCGGTTGTGATCTCATCAGCGCGGCGCATCGGGCGCAGTGTGAGGTCGACGACTCGCAAGGGCCAGGATAAGCTGGCGGAGATCCAGAACATCCTGCACGAGACCATCACCGGCAACCGTATCGTGAAGGCCTTCGGCATGGAGTTGTGGGAGATGGATCGCTTCCGTACAGCGGCAAGCCGTCTCTTCCGCGCCAATCTGAAGAGCGTCAGCGTGCAGGCGATCAGCTCTCCCTTGATGGACGCCATCGGGTCGGTGGCGATTGCTCTCTTGCTTCTGTTGGGGCGTGACCGAATTCGCGCACACGAGATGACCGCGGGTTCGTTTATCGCGTTCCTGATCGCAGTCTTTACGCTCTATGACCCGGTGCGGAAGTGCGCCATGTTCTACAACAGCTTCCAGCAGGCTCTCGGCGCCAGTGAAGAGATCTTCCGATTTATGGACGCGCAGGACGATGTGATCGA
>JAEKKE010000207.1 GCA_019510535.1 Acidobacteriota bacterium | reverse complement strand
GGCGACCTCCGATGACTCCTCTAGACTGGCTACTCGAATCCGACCCCGCCATTCGCTGGCAGACGATGCGCGATCTGGTGGAATCCTCCCAATCGGCGGTCAACGAAGGAACTATTCGACAAGCTTCATCCGAGCGTTCCCGCATCCCAAACGAAGGCCTGGGAGCAAGGGTTCTCTACAGCCAGCAGCCGGATGGTTCATGGCTCCGGACCGACGAGCCCAAATGGGCATCAACGCTGGTGACCATGCTTCTGCTGCGATCCTTGGGAATCGATCCAGCCGATCCCGCTGTCGATGCGGCTGTTGTCCGGCTCGAGACCAGTCTCTGTTGGGACGACCATCCCGGCTTCTGGGATCTGCGGCCTCCCACACCCGGCGGCAATCCATTCTTCGAGGGCGAAGAAGAGCCCTGCATCAACGGCGGTGTGCTCGCACTGGGCGGGTACTTCGGCCGGCCATCCTCGACCCTCGCGCAGCGTCTTATCTCACAGCAGCTTAAAGATGGCGGCTGGAACTGCGACGCCCCGACCAGCACGCGTTCGTCCTTCCACACCACCATCTGCGTTCTTGAAGGCCTGCTCGAGTATGAACGTGCCGCCGGACCCGCTCCGGAGATTACCGCAGCCAGAGCCCGCGGCGAGGAGTATCTGCTGGAGCGCAGTCTCTTCCGCAGGCTTTCGACCGGCGAAGTCGCAAACGCCGAATTCCTGGAGCTCGCCTTCCCGCCGCGCTATCACTACGACATCCTCCGCGCCCTCGACTACTTCCGCGCCGTCAACCGCGCCGATCCCCGGCTCAGCGAAGCAATTGGGATTCTCAAGAACCGCCGCCAGCCAGACGGCCGCTGGCTTCTCGACCGTGCTTACGACGAGGCGCTCCCGTTTCCTGTGGAAGAGACAGTTGGAGGGCCCAGCCGGTGGAACACACTCCGTGCCCTGCGTGTGCTTCGCTGGTACGAACCGCAAGCCTGAAACCTTTCGGCCACGGGTACTGCCGAATTCACCGCCAGAATGCATGACGACGCAGCGGGAGAGGGGTATAGTCGAGGGGCAAAATTAGAGCATTTCTCCTGGTGTTGGGTATACCGCAAGGAGCGTGCAGCGGCGTTTTCATTGAGGAAAACGCCCATAGATGCACAGCCCTGCACTACATCTACAGGAGAAATGCTCTACCGCGCCGTTCCATTTACCTCACGTTCCATGTCACTCCGGGAGACACCGATGAGCACACCTTGGTCACGCCGCACCTTCCTCGTTGCTGCCGCTTCAGCTTCGATCGCACCTTCCCTCTCATTAGCCGCACAGGAAGCCCCGCCTTCTTCCCCGGACGCAGCGCTGCAGCGGCTCATGGAAGGTAACCGCCGTTTCGCCGCCGACCAATATACTAGCATTGCCCAGGACCTCAAGGTCCTGAAGGAGCACACGGTCGACAAGCAGGAACCCTTCGCGGCCGTGCTCTCCTGCGCCGACTCCCGTGTTCCCGTGGAGCTGGTCTTCGACCAGACCATCGGTCACATCTTCGTCAGCCGGGTTGCCGGCAACATCATCAACTCTGAGATCATCGGCAGCCTCGAATACGGAGCCGCCGTTCTGGGCGTAAAGGTGCTTCTGGTGATGGGCCATGCCAACTGTGGCGCGGTCAAAGCAGCCATCGCGAAAAAGCCCGTTCCCGGCCAGATTGCCTCGCTCTATCCGCATCTGCAGCCTGCCGTCGAGGCCGCAGGAGGAGATCTCGTCGTCGCCATTAAGAAAAATGCGCAGATCCAGGCAGACCTGCTCGCCCAGACCTCTACCGTGCTGCGGCCCTTGGTCAACGAGGGCAAGCTGAAGATTCAGGCTGCCTTCTACGACGTCGCCACCGGAGTCGTCACACTGCTGTAGCGGCGCAAACCTAAGTTGTTCTGTCTGTTTGATAGAGCACTTTTCCTGTAGGTGTAGTGCAGGGCTCGTGCATCTATGGGCGTTTTCCGCAATGAAAACGCCGCTGCACGCTTCTCTCGGGATACCCAGCAACGGGAAAAATGCTCTAGTCGAAAGAATGGCTGGACGGTGACAACTGCAATCCCTGCCCCGGCAACTAAGGTTGCATGAAACGGAAGGTGAAAGAAGCGCTGAAGATAGTCGCGTTCTCGGTGAGTGCACTGGCCTTTGTGATGACGGCCTGCAAGAAGACAGCGACGGTCGTTCCTAACTATGCCGGCGCGATCGATACATACTACGCCGCTCACCCTCTCTGCGTATGGCCGACGCCACAGCAGTTCCCCGTACAAGTAGCGCACTCTGACCAGGACAAGACGCGTCAGTTCGACGCCTTGGTCGACCAGGGACTGCTGACCCGCACCTCGGCCGAGAAGAAGATCATCATCGTCTCCAAACAGATGAACAATTACGACATCAGCGAAAAGGGCCGCTCCGCCTGGACTACGGATCCATCCCAGCCCGGCTACGGCAACTTCTGCTACGGCCATCGCAAGGTTGCATCGATTGACAGCAACACGCCTACGTCCGATCAGCCAGGAGCGACCACGACGGTGAACTATCACTACACCATCGACGGCGTCCCCGCCTGGGCAGAGGCCCCCGAAACCCAGATCGCCTTCCCGGCGATACAGTTCGCTCTCAGCGGACCTAAACCGACAACCGCAATGCTCACCAATACTCCACAAGGCTGGCAACTCACCAAAGCCGCTAACAGCAGCACCGGCGACGACTCAGGCGTCGTGCAGTAGTTAGGGTGACAAATTCGGAAGCAGTAGATATAAGCGCTGAAGGCGCGTTCTATACCAGCCTGGGGCAACGCCCCAGGTCAACAGCCACCAAGGAACTAAAGGGCTGAAGGCCCGCTCCATAGAAATGCAGTCTGTGCTGGCTGAGACTGCATTGTCGAGCACCAATCGTTTGGGTTGTCATCCCAAGCGAAAGCGAAGGGCCTGCTTTTTTAACCGCTTAGGCCAAAAGAAATTCTACGATATCGTCTTCACCAACCGGTATCGATCCAAGGTAATCTGCGCGCGGATAGCATCAGCGGCGGAAGGATATCGTAGCCGCGCAAACGCGACCCACGCATCGCGATAAGCCTCCCATGCTTTCTGCGCGTCGGAAAGACCCTCTGCGGTGACCGAACCTTCATCGATCTCGTCCTTTGTTCTCTTCTGTATCTCCCGCAGCTTCTTTTCGTATTCGCGCTGCAACAGAACATCAGACGTAGCAATCTGATTGGCAGAAAGGACAGGCCATTGCTTGCGTTCGAAGTGCGTGATCTCTTCACGAAAAAGCTTGCTGAGGATCTCCTGTGAACCAATAGTCCGTATCGCACGGATAGTTCCACCCTGATACACCTCGGAGATATGTGAGTCAACGTATGCATTCTGAGCGACAAGAAGCTTTACAAATGCCGCCTTCTGTTCAGGATCCATCGAGGACTTCAATGAGTTGTAGTATTGGCTCCGCCGCTCATCCTTTATCTCGGATGCGTAACCGCCGCAGAAGTTCATCGTGAAGGTGCTTCCCGCATAGTCACAGAACTCTAACGGGCCTCTTTTGCCACTAGGTTGCTTGATCTCCGACAACCCATTCATCGCCATACTAGGTTCCACCTCGCAAGCGAACCGCATCGCCAGGGGAACGTTACGCTGCACTCCAACGCCATTGGCGTAGATATCAGCAAGAATCAGCGAACCGCCAACCACCCAGCTCGTAGGTTGATCCTGGTTCTGTGCAAGCTGGGCCTTCTGCGCAAGCCGCTCCTGCCAGGCACAGGCGCGCGCATCGGCGTAGTTCACCGGCCGCCCGATACCGCGATAGGAGCGATAA
>JAEKKE010000206.1 GCA_019510535.1 Acidobacteriota bacterium | reverse complement strand
AGTGGTGCAATGGCGCATTAGTTTAGGCAATTTGAAAGCCAAATTGCCAGCGTATTTATAAGTTATTTATTTTGAGTGATTTGCGAGTGGCGAATCGCGAGGGCGAGCTCGTGAGTCATTGGGCATCGCAAGACAATGCATAACGTCGAGCTGCGGGTGAATACGATAGTTGCCACTACCCAGCAGAGATGTATACGTCAAAATTCAGGATGTTGGTCGCAGCATCCTTGGTCGTGAAGGATGCTAAGAATGGAAGTCTCAAGAAGGCCAGAACTTTGCCCTTGTTGGACCTGTCATTAGATTATTGGGGGGAGGGAAGTATGGCGGAGAGACAGGGATTCGAACCCTGGATACCTTGCGGTATACACGCTTTCCAAGCGTGCGCCTTCAGCCACTCGGCCATCTCTCCGTTGCGGGGATGCAACATCTCTGAAGGTATCACATCCTTAGCTTTCCTTACATCGCCGGCTGCGCCAGAACGCTGTCATAGAAGCGTTCATAAAGGGGAATGACTTTAGAGCTGCAGAACAGCTTCTGGGCGGTTTGCCTGGCCGCATGCGACATCTCCGCCAGCCGGTTCTTGTGGGTGAGCAGATCGATTGCGGCTGCAGCCATGCCGTCTGTGTCTCCTACGGGAAAGAGCATGCCTGTGACTCCGTCATCGACAAGTTCTGGTACGCCGCCGACGCGGGTTGCGATCGACGGCACACTGCAGGCCATCGCTTCCAACGCAGCCAGGCCGAAGGACTCCATCTCGGAGGGCATCAGCATCAGGTCCGCCAGCGACAGCAGGTCCTCCACGCTGTTCTGCTTGCCGAGAAAGTGGATGCGGTTCTTGATGCCGTAGCTCACGGCAAGCCGCTCGGCCTCGCTGCAGTCGGGCCCATCGCCGATCAGCATGAGCCGCGCCGGAAGCTCGCGAGTGACCTTGGCAAAGGTGTGGACCACATCGGTAGCACGCTTCACAGAGCGGAAGTTTGAGAGATGGACGAACAGCGCCTCTTCGGGAGCAGCGTACTTCTGCCGGTCACGTTCGTAGACCTCGGGACGGCGCATGTAGACGTCGCAGTTGACGAAGTTGCGGATCACCTCGATGTGGCGCGTGATGGAGAAGGCGCGTTCCGTCTCTTCCTTCAGATACTGCGAGATCGACGTAATGCCATCGGACTGTTCGATGCCGAACTTGGTGATTGGCAGAAAGGAGTGATCCTGTCCAACAAGCGTGATATCGGTGCCGTGCAACGTGGTGATGAACGGCAGCCTGATTCCGCGCGCAGCCAGCATCTGCCGCGCCAGCAGCGCACAGACAGAGTGCGGAATGGCGTAGTGCACATGCAGCAGATCGAGCTGGTAGAACTCCGCCACCTCGGCCATACGCGTTGCCAACGCCAGATCATACGGAGGGAATTGGAAGAGCGGATAGTTGGTGACTGGAACCTCGTGATAACGAATGTTGGTCTCGCGGCCGGACAGGCGGAAGGGCTCCGCGTAGGTGATGAAATGAATCTCGTGCCCACGGGCGGCGAGTTCAATGCCGAGCTCCGTCGCGACGACTCCGCTGCCGCCGTAGGTGGGATAACAGGTAATGCCGATCTTCATGAACGACTCGTTTCCTTACTGGACGGCGATGTTGCCGAAGTGTGTGAGTTCGATGTCCGGGCGAAGGGCTTGGATGCGTGGAAGTACGGCCAGAAGACCATGCAACTCTTCCTCGCGCGATGCCTGCAGACGCGTGCGCTGCGAAGCAAGAATGCTGTCTCGATAGCCGGGATGACAGGCGATCTCCCAGATACCCCGCGGCATAGCCCTCATCCAGGCTTCGATCATGAGAGCGTTGACTCGGCCCGTAGCCGCGACGCCAATGCAGCCATCGGGAGCGAAAACATGACTCTGTTGGGCTTGTCTGCGAAAACGAGAAAGGAAGCGCGTGCGCAGACCACGTACCTCAAGCGCTCGTAAGGCATCGGCCTGTGAGGCGTGCAGGCTCCATGGCTGTTCGAAAGAATTCCGGACTCGATAAACGCCACAGGCCTTCGCCGCCGCAAGTACCGGACGCAGAACAGAGGGAAACATGTGCGTGTGTTTGTGTGTGTCGACGTGGGTGATGGTGATACCGGCGTCCTGCAGCCTGCGGATCTGGGCGGTCGCCTCGCGCTCGATCTCATCCTCTCGCACCTTGCCCGCGGCCAGAGCCCACACAAAGCTACCGAGTGTCGGCCGAAAGTTGTGGCCGTCGGGGCCAAGCAGGGAAGCCACCTCGCCCGCCGGCAACATCGGTTGACCGTCGAGAAGAACAATATGGCATCCGACGCCAAGATTCGGGCGTTGCTTGGCGATGGATACCGCCTGATCGAAAGCCACACCGCCGGCCATCAGGGTTGTGGAAGTTAATGCGCCGGCGTCATGCAGCTCGGCGACGGCACGGCAGATTCCAGGCGCCTGACCGAAGTCGTCGGCGTTGATGATCAGTTGCGGCATCAAGCCTGAGTGTAGAGCGTTTTCCCTGTTGCTGGGTAGAGCAATTCTCCTAATACTGTGGTGTTGGAGAAATCCGCGAATGCCGTTTTCTTCGCGGGAAAACGGCGCAAACAGTCAAAGCTCCGCTCTATACCTTTAGGAGAAATGCTCTAGCCCGCAAGAGGCGTGCAGCGGCCTTTTCATTGCGGAAAACGCCCATAGATGCGGAAGCCCTACATCACGTCTACAGTGAAAATGCTCTAGCCGTTACTGCGTTGTCTTGCTGAGCCGCCGGTAGTAGTCGGCGACAGCATCCTGGTAGGCCGGAGCTGCTGACTTCGGCTTGGGACTGCGGACCTGCCCCTGATCGAGTGCTCCATTCTGACGGAGTCGCAGCTCCAGCTTGTCCGCCTGTGCCAGAACCTCGGCGCTCATGTGCTCCACCATCTCCGGATTGCCGGGGAAGCGCCGTGGATCGAGGTTCTGCATCTGGCGCTGCAGATCTTCGATATCTTTCTTCGCCTGCGGATCGTTGCCCGCAGCTTGACGCAGGTTGTTGAGATCGCGAATGCCCTGCGAGATGATCTGCTGCATATCCGCTGGGTTATTCGGATTGCCGGGGTCGCCGGCGCGACGCGAGCGGTCGAACTGGTTGTTGCCGGTATTGACGTTCCCCCATACGGTGCCATTGTCATAACCGCCACCGCGGTTCACCGTGTTGCCCAGATCGCTGCTCAGACCACCACCTGCAGCTTCGGCACGTCCACCGCCTCCACCGTTGCCGCCCATCTGCTGTCCACCACCACGCTGATTGCCGCCTCGCTGCCCTCCCGGTTGCTGACTATTCCCGGCCTGCTGGCCTTGTTGCCCCTGTTGACCTTGTTGATTCTGTTGTCCCTGTCCTGGCTGTCCTTGCCCGTTGCGGCTGCCGCTCTGACCGTTAGGTTGGCCATTCGGTCCGCGCTGCTGGTTATTACCGGGTTGTTGACCGTTGCCGCGGTTAAGCGATTCGATGCGGCTACGGAAGCGGTCCAGCGCACCCAAAGCCGCCGTCTGATCGCCGGAGTTCTGCCGCTGCTGCTGTCGGGCATCATTTCCGCTGCCAATACCATTTGCGGCCTGGCGCACCTGCTGGTTCAACTTGTCCATGCCGGCGCGAATGCCTTCTTCGGTGCCGTTTGATTCAGGATTGATGCCGCGGCGCAGCCAATCGGCTGTGCGTTGAACGCGGTTATCCAGGCCATCCTGATCGGCGGCATTCAGGGCATCACGCAACTTGCCGGAGACCCCGGGCTGCGTCGGTGCAAGCTGGCGAGCCGTGTTGCGAAGATTGTTCTGCAGTCGCGAGAAATCTTC
>JAEKKE010000205.1 GCA_019510535.1 Acidobacteriota bacterium | reverse complement strand
AGACCCGTTGATAAAGCGCTGAAGGCGCGCTCTATACCAGCCTGGGGCAACGCACCAGGTCTCAGTGCCCACACGATGTTAAAGGGCTGAAGGCCCGCTCTATAACTCTGCAGTGAAGGCAGATTGGTGTTAATTCGCGAACGTGTAGGAGCGGTGGACTTTAGTCCACGGTTTACCGTCCAAAGAAGCTGGGCTTTCCTTTCCCAGATAGGCTTCTTCAGCCATTTGGCATCAGGATTATAGATCGGGCCTTCAGCCCTCAGACCTCTTAACTATCCGAGACCTGGGGCGTTGCCCCAGGCTGGTATAGAGCGCGCCTTCAGCGCTTATCGTACGTCACGAACTTTAGACTCAGGACGCTGAGTTAAATCGTCAGCTTGTATCCGGCGCCCTTGATGGTGAGCAGAAAGCGCGGATAGCGAGGATCGGCCTCGATCTTCTTGCGCAGGCCGGCTACGTGCACATCGACCGTGCGGCTCAGCATGCCGCCATCGGCGGACCACACATTCTCCAATAGCTCTTCGCGGGTGACGACGTTGCCACGACGCTCGAGCAGATACTCAAGCAAGCGGAACTCGATCGGCGTAAGAGCAACAGCGGTGCCTGCGCGAGAAACTTCATGCTGGCGGAAATCGACGCGGATCTCACCAAAAGACGCGATCTCCGGAGAAGTCACCGATGATTGGGATCGGCGAAGCAGTGCTTCGATGCGCGCCATCAGCTCAATGGGTTCGCAGTTCTTTTGCACGTAATCGTCCGCGCCAAGCTTCAGGCCCAGGACACGATCGATCACCTCGCCCCGTGCAGTAAGCATCAGTACAGGCGCAGACACGCCCTCACGCCGCAGATCGCGGCAGATGTCGAATCCGTTCTTACCCGGCAGCGAGACATCCAGCAGGATGAGATCAAACGGATCCGTACAGGCAGCCTGATACCCTACACTTCCGTTGCTCTCCCACCTGACGTCATAGCCGTCCGCGCGTAGACGGTCGATCACACCGATTGCGAAAGCGGGTTCGTCTTCGATGAACAGAATGCGGGTCATGCAGGTATTCTCAGCGTAAAGGTACTGCCTTGTCCGGGCGTGCTTACGACTGTAACGGAACCGCCGTGCGCCTCAGCGGCGGAGCGTACAAGGCTGAGACCGATCCCTGAACCCGAAGCGCCCGTCTCTACAGCAACTCGACCGCGGTAGAAGGGCTCGAACAGACGTTCCTGGTCGGAGTCCTCGATGCCCGGACCGTGGTCGGAGACATGAACAAGGATCGCCCGTTCCTTCACAGAGTGTTCGGCTCGGATGCCGATCCATCGCCCACTCTTTGCATACTTGATGGCATTCGAAAGCAGATTGTCGATGGCAATGCGGAGCAGGCCGGCATCGCCGTGAACTGCGGGAAGTCCCTGGGGAACGATCTGCTCTACATGAAACTGCATCCGCGCAAGCTCTTCCTTATGTGCCTCCAGGGCGGCAGCGATCACGGCTTCAATGTCGACGGACGTGCGCATTCGTGTGCCCAGGTGGGAGTGTATACCGGCATACTGAAGTGTCTGCTCGATCATCTCGCTGAGCCGGCGTGACTGCTGGTGGATCAGCTCGCCGTACTGGGAAACCTTGTCCGCACCCGACACCAGACCGTCTGCCTGATTGCGCGAAAGCATGGAGATGGATGACACCGGCGTGCGCAGTTCATGCGAGATCGCGGCGACGAACTGCATTCTCTGCTCGGCAACCTGCTGCATCCGGTGCGCGCCAATCACAAGCAGAACGATGGCCGCGCCTAGCAGCATTTCCGCCGAGACGCCAAGCAGAAGATCCCGCCAACGCTCACGTCTGAAAGCTGCAGGAAGCGACATACCGCGACGTGCGATCTGCAACTCCCAGATTCCATCTCCCAATTGAGGAGGACCTGGCGCTCTGCGATTGATGGTTCCGATCTCATACTGTCGGTAGAGAAAATTACTCTTGTCCGAAGTAGATGGAGGACGCTTTGGCGCCGGTAGCAGACTTCGAAGCGGTACCGTGAAGAACGTCCTCCGGAGATCCGGCGTAACCCTCGGGCCATAGATTTGCTCGCTGTCGCGATTCCGCGAGACGATCGCGAACTCATAGTCATTCATGGAGGATTCGCCAAAAGTCTCCTGAAGAAGCGCCGGGACGAGCGAGCTCTTGATGAAGTCCTCGTTCAGCAACGCGACAAAGCAGCGGCCGCCCCGTGATGTCCTGAGTACCATGCGACCTCGCCCTGGAGCCGGCTCTTCGCGGACGGAGTCGAACAGGGGTGAAATGATGGCAAGCGGTTGCGTGGAGATCAAACTCATGCAATCAACCGGCTTCATCCACTCGGGTATCGATACCGCAGCGAAAGTACCGGAAGCATTCGCGCGCTGGATGCGAGCTTGTGACCCTGAAGTATCGAGAAGATAGAGTTCCTTCACAATCTTTGGAAGAGCGGGTAACGGCGCGCCGCTTGACGATGCGGTTTGCGCATCGTTCTGAAGAAAGCTCACCGCATCGGTAATGTTCCGATTGAAACGCGTCACAAAAAGAGAAGCAGAAACATTCAAGTGTTCCCGCTCACGTTGTATGTCTGCGGCAGCCACGCGTTTCGACCATCGATACTGCACAAACGCAACGACGCCAAGCAGTATCGCCAACGCAACACAAATAGCGATCAGAGTGCGGAAGCCGAAGCGTAGGTGCATGGACGTGGATTCTAAAGCATTTTTCCTGTTGTTGGGTATTCCGGTAGAGGAGTGTGGCGGCGTGAATTATTCGAGCAGAGCTCGAATCGGGTGGGAGACGCGGGCTTCAGCCCGCGTTTGTTGGCTCTATAAGAAACGGGCTTTAGCCCTGGGCCTTTTTTCTCCATCAGGAAAAAGCCCAGGGCTAAAGCCCATTTACTTTTACGTATTTATCAGCGGGCTGAAGCCCGCTGCTCCCACCCGTTAAGCTAGATGAAGTCCGTCTACGATGGCCCAACCGCCTTCCTCAGAACCAAACCCGCGGACAACATCCTCAACGCTTTCCCTAAACATTTTTTTACGGACTAATACTCGGGCTACACCCTGTATCAAATACAAGGCTCGTTCAGCAAATGACTCACTTCGTCGTTCGATCTGCCTGCCAGATTACGGTGCCTCCGCGGATTGTATATAGAACGTGAGTGAACGCTTCTGGACGGCCTGATGCCGGATCTTCTGACAGAATCGTCAGGTCGCCGCGCATTCCTGGCATCACTTTACCTTCTCGGTGTGAGAGATGAAACAGCGCCGCCGGAGCTGTCGTCAGCATCTCCAACACATCGCGAAAGGTAAATCCCGCGGCCAGCAACTGGCGAAATTCCTCGCTTTGATCGTAGTCGGCAAGAAACCCGGTGTCGGTGCCATAAACCAGGCGACCGCCAAGATGGCGGAATTGATAATCCAGCCCACGAATCTTCGCGATATCACGGTCCTGGGAAAATAGCTTCAGGGTCGGAACGATCGTCATTTGCTGTGCGATCATACGCTGCAAGACGGCTCCATCAATTCCGTTCACAGACTCTGGCGTATGAGCCAGAACATCGAGGCCGGCATCGATCGCCACTTTCGTCCCTTCCAGGTTCGACGAGTGCGAAAAAACCAGCCCTCCGCTCTTATGTTCCTCCTCGGTAGCTGCACGCGCGATCTCCACTTGCATGGGAGTGACTTGATTTGGACGAACGATTGAACCGGTGAAGAGCTTGACGATGTCCGCTCCGGCAGCGCGGTTCTTGTCGACAAGCGCCTTTGCATCCGCAGCTGTCTCGGGTTGCCCCAGTTTTGCTTTCACCTCTGCGGGAACGTCCGC
>JAEKKE010000204.1 GCA_019510535.1 Acidobacteriota bacterium | reverse complement strand
TCCAGGGTGTAGCGCACGGTGTTGTGAATCTTCTGACCGTGCCCGGTCGTACCCCATTCTTCCAACAACATAGCGTTACCCTGCTGGCGGATCCGCGAGCGGAAGGTGACCTCATCGCCCGGTTCGACATGTAGCTTGGACGAGTTGACTTCCAGTGTCACCTGCCACGCATCGGGCTCGTCATTGGGAGTCTCCTGATGCGAGTGGATGTAGTGCCAGGTCTTGCCGTCGTACTGGATGACGGCTTTGCTCTCGCCTTCAATGTGCCGAGTCAACTTGCTCCGCTGCGGATTCAGCATCCACGTGCCGGAAAAGGGTGGCAGCGTCTTCGCTGCAGGGACTTTAGTGCCGAGATTCACCTTCGCGGTCTGGGCCGGAAGGGCGGGGCAGAGGAGTGCGGTCGCAACGACGGCTGACAGTGGCAGGAGTTTCACCGCAGCAGTCTAGAGCATTTTCCCTGTTGCTGGGTATCCCGCGATCTGCATCGCAGGAAAGCCATCGCTTCATGCCGAACTGCTGCGGTACGATTGGCCCCATGGGAGAGCAGCTCCGGCTGTGGAAACAGCAATCGGCGCTCCTGCTGCAGACACAGCAGGGCAGGGTCGCCGTGTCGACGGGGCTGCATCTGCTCGCGCTCTTTGTCGTTGCGAACGCATGGTGGATTGGGGCTCGAAAGCTCAAACCGGCCGGTACCCGCCAGGGCGCCAGGGTACTAATGACCTACAACCCTGGAAAGTTATCGCAGGCGCATGAGGTGAAGCGAGCCTTGAAGCATCACGTTCTTCCGAAGAAGGTGGTGGAGGCGCCAGTCGTGGTGACGCCTCCGGTTGATCCTCCGGGGGAGCGCGGCAATGAAGCATTGGGTGACGGCAATGTGAGCATCGCCTATGTCCAGGCGTTCCCTCAGGAGCGTCCTGACCTGTCAGCGGTCGGCGCTACCGGCGATATCTTCGTCGATCTGCAGATCGACGATACCGGTCACATTGCCCGCGTCCACGCGCGTCGAGGAATGGGAGCGCAGATCGACCAGATGGTTCTGGCCACAGTGCAGCAATGGGTTTTTCATCCGGCAGTGAAGAACGGCAGGCCCATCAGCAGCGAGCACACATACGCGAAGCTTATGTGGGAGTATCGAGCGGAGCTCGATCCGCGTTGCTATTCGCTTGGACGCAGATGGGGAATGAGATAAAAAGACGGTTCGCGCGTTGCGCGAATGCCCACATAAGCTTCGCGTATGTGGGGCACCCAGTTCGTGCCACTCAGAGCAGTCCTACAGAATCTCCAAAAAGATCTCCCGCTCATCCAGCTCATTCGCCCTCATCATGATCTGTCCATCAGCGCGCTGAATCACGCTCTGAAACTTATCGCCCCACTCCACCAGAACAAGAGCATCAGGCTGCGAAGCCATCTCGTCGATACCGAGCGCCGCGAGCTCTTCTTCTTTCTCCAGACGGTAGAGGTCGAGGTGATACAGATGCACCTTTGGACCTGCGTACTCATGCACCAGCGTGAAGGTGGGGCTGGTGACTTCTTCAGGATCAACGCCGGTCAGTGCCTGAGCGATGCCTTTCACCAGGGTGGTTTTCCCGGCGCCTAACTCGCCGCGCAGCAGAATCAGCTTCGGTGTCGGCATCAGTTTCTCGGCCATACTGGGGCCAAGCGCAAGCGTGCCCTCTACGGAGCGGGTCTTGAATCTCTTTACAAGCATGAAACTAGCGAAGTCCTCCAACCCAGGTGAGGCCGTCTTCGTCGGCAGTGCGGTAGCGGAAGGCGTCGCTCAGATGAGCCAATGTGTCGGTGGCCAGCACCGTATGTTCGTCCTGATTGCACGCGGCCATCATGCCCGCGAGACCGTGCAGATAGACCGCGGTGTTGACCGCGTCTTTAACGTGATCGGGGTGCTGCGCCAGCATCGCCCCAACGATGCCGGTCAGAATGTCTCCACTCCCACCCTTTGACATCGCAGGGTGGCCGGTGGTGTTGATGGAGATCTCTCCATCTGGATGCGCCACTAGAGTCCGCCAGCCCTTCAGTACCAGGGTCACGTTGCGATCGGTGGCATAGTAACGGGCTAGCCCGATCCGGTCGGCCTCCACCTCTTTGACGGTGATGCCGAGAAGGCGGGCCATCTCGCCTGGGTGCGGTGTCAGCACCATCACTCGTCCGGCCTGCGCGCGAAGCAGCTCCGGTTTTTCAGCAAAGGCGTTGAGGGCGTCGGCGTCGATGACAACCGGAAGAGCCGTTTTAAGCACAGCCCGGCGGACAAACTCGGTCGTCTCCGGCTGCGTTCCAAGACCGGGGCCAATGGCGAGAACGGTGATCTTCTCCAGCCACTGCGTGCGCGTTTCAAAGTTCGCCAGGGCGACATGTCCGTCGATCTCTTGAAGCGGCAGGCACATCAATTCAGGAGCGATGCGGGCTACTGAGTCGAGCACAGAATCAGGCACTGCGGCCGTAACCAGGCCAGCACCGGAGCGCAGAGCGGCAAGCGAAGCCATCGCGGCAGCGCCGGACTTGCCCCGCGAGCCACCAAGCACCAGTACATGTCCAAAGCGTCCCTTGTTGCTGTTCAGCGGACGCGGTGTCTCTGTCAGCGATTTGGAGGAACCGGTCCAGGTGAGATCGGTTTTTGGGAGAGATTCCGCGGGTGAGCCGATCGGGGCAACGGCGACCGCACCGAAGGCGCCGTCCCGGTTCATCTGTCCGAAGACGTGTACCGGCTTCGGCGCGGTGAAGGTTACGACAGAGTCGGCGGGAAATGCACTCCCGGCGGTGGGATCGTGCGAATCCGCATCCCAACCCGAGGGAAGATCGACGGCCAATACAGGTTTTGCGAGCTGGATCAGTTGTTCCCGCAGATTGCAGGCCATGCCGCGCATCGGAGGCTTGAATCCGGTGCCGAGAATGGCATCGATGTAGAGATCGGCTTCTGGAAGGATGATGTTTTCAGTAGCGAAGGTTACCGGCGCATCCAGCGCGCTGAAGGCATTGGCGGCATCGCCGCGCAGATCGTCTTTGCTCGCGGCCAGGACGATCACCTGCACCTTCCGCCCGGCCGCGTGCAGCCGCCGAGCAGCGACAAAGCCGTCGCCTCCGTTGTTTCCCTTGCCGCAGAGGACGACGATGCGGCCGGCCTCGGGATAACGTCGCAGCGCAAAGCGCGCGACTGAAGTGCCGGCGTTGTCCATCAACTCCTGCATGGAGACGCCGAACTCGGCGGCGGTCCGCCGGTCGGTCTCGCCCATCTGCTCTGCGGTCAGAATCTTCATACAATAACGCCCACGCAGTGTAGCTCTGCTCGTCCGGAGGGACGGGCAGAGCCGCAAAGCCTATGCGTTTGATTGTAGATAGTCGTTGATCGCTTTGTATTCTTCGTCCGGCAGAACGAAATCGAGCGCCTCCGCGGTCTCTTCCACCTGCTGCGGATTGCGTCCACCGACAATGGCCGCCGTAATCGCAGGATTCTTCAGCGTCCAGGCGATAGCGATGACGCCGGCGGTGACACCGTATTTCGCTCCGATCTCCTTCAGCTTGTCCGCGACCTTGAGGTTTTGCGAGAGCTTCGGCTCCTGGTAGTTCAGGGCGCGCTTGCGGAAGTCATCGTCCGGCATCTGCGCGACGCGCTCTTTGGTCATCTTGCCGGTGAGCATCCCGCTCTGCATAGGCGAGTAGTTGATGACGCCGATGCCGTTCTCGCGGCAGAAGGGAAGCACCTCCGCCTCGTAGTCACGCTTCAGCATGGAGTAGGGCGGCTGCAGCGAGGTGATAGGAGCGATCTTCTGCGCACGCTTCATCTGGTCGACGGAGAAGTTCGAAACGCCGATCCAGCGCACCTTGCCCTCGCGCTGCAGCTCGGCCATCGCCGCCCAGCCCTCTTCGATTTCTTCATCCGGCTTCGGCCAGTGAATCTGGTACAGATCGATCACGTCGAGATTCAGACGCCGCAGTGAGTCTTCGCACTCCCGCTTGATCTGCTTCATGGAGTTGGTGATGTTGCCCTTGTCATCCCACACCATGCTGGATTTCGTAAAGATCCACGGCTTGTGCGCAGACTTCCGAAGGGCTTTGGCGACAACCTCTTCCGAGTGTCCCAGCCCGTAGACGGCAGCCGTATCGATCCAGTTGACTCCGAGATCGAGTGCGCGCTCGATGGCAGCGATGGAGTCTTTATCTTCCTGCGCGCCCCAGCCGAAGGCCCATCCTCCGCCGCCGATAGCCCAGGCGCCGAATCCGATAGGGGAAAGCTGCATATCTGAGTTGCCGAGAATGTTGAAGTTCACGCATCGCTCCTTTGGCAATAGAGCATGTTCACTGTAGGTGTAGTGCGGGGCTTGCACATCTATGGGCGTTTTCCGTAATGAAAACGCCGCTGCACTCTTCTTCCGGGATTCCCCTCAACAGTGAAATGCTCTATCTCGCGATTGTATGAGATGCACGCCACAGGAGGAAAAACGGCGGTGGTGAGGAGAAATAACGTGCTGTCTTCGAGCAGGCACGGGCGGGGTGAGCACCAAAAGATGCCGAAGCGCCGCACTACACCTACAGGAAAAATGCTCTATAGCTAGGGCCATCGACAAATTCGACATAGCCCATGCATCGGGTGCCCCATGTCCGGGATCCCCAACGAATTTGTTCGTTGGGGTGGTGTCCCTCGGGGACATGGGCCTGGCCTTCATTTTCCCGAGCACTCGTATCAATCTCTTCCTGTATCAATGTTAGGGACAGAAAAACGGTCGCGCAAAGCGCGATACCCCACGCTAAGCCCTAGCGAACAAGTTCGCCGGGGACCCCACCCTTCGCGATAAAACTGCGAAGAAGTGTCTACTGCTTCCGAATTTGTCGATACTTCCTAATTCTTAGTTCACCGTGACGCTCTTCGTGGCCTGGTAAACGCCTCCATTGCCGTCCCACATCTTGAAGACGAGGTAATGTTCTCCA
>JAEKKE010000138.1 GCA_019510535.1 Acidobacteriota bacterium | reverse complement strand
ACCGGCGGCGACACCTCGTCCCAGGCCCGGCAACAGGCCGCCGAGCTCATCGCTGCAACGCAACGGCGACTTGAGGGTCTCTCAGGCTCTGTGACGGGTTCGCACAAAACCGCTGTCGATCAAATCAAGGATTTTCTCTTGAAAGCGCGGGAAGCGCTCAAGGCCGGCGATGTGGACGGAGCCAATACGCTGACGACCAAAGCCAAGCTGCTACTTGACGATATCGCGCGCTAAATAATTGAAGGCGAAATCAAGCGAATCTCTCAGATGACCTTCGCTTCAGCAAGAACCGTTATCGGAGCCTAGGCTTCGGCGCCATGGCATTTCTTGTACTTCTTGCCGGAGCCGCAGGGGCACAGATCGTTCCGTCCGACTTTCTCTCCGGCACGACGCGGAGCGGCCGGCTCGGCAGAGGAGTCTCCGCCTGCCTGCCGGGCCGCATTCAGCTCACGTTCCTTGCGCCGCTGGAACTCACGCTCCAGTTCATCGATCGTTGTTTGCGGAGGGCGGGTCGGAATCGGGATGTCGCGCATGGTCTGCGGAATCTGGGCCGCATTCTCAACGGAAGAGGCCCCTGCTGCTTCCAGCTCCGGCGGAGCCGCAGGACGCAGCGCTGCCATCTGTTCCGGAGTCTCGATCGGCGTTCCATCCGGTCCAATGATCTGCATGCGGAAGAGCGTGCGCAGAGTGTCTTCCTGGAAGCGCAGCATCATCGCCTCGAACATCTCGAACGATTCTTTCTTGTAGGCCACCAGAGGATCCTGCTGCGCATAGCCGCGCAGGCCGATTCCCTCTTTCAGGTGGTCCATCGCCAGAAGGTGGTCCTTCCACAGACTATCGAGCACACTGAGCATGATGACGCGCTCGTGATAGCGCATGCCCTGGGGCGACAGAATCTCCTCTTTGAACTCGTAACGGCCGCGCAGTTTCTCGTAGATCGCCTCGCCCAGCTCATGCCGGTTCAACTGCGAAGCGTCGATCTCTTTGTCCAGCCCCGGTCCAAAGACATCACCCAGCGCGGCGAAGAGCTCGGTCGTCTTCCACTGGTCCGGATGCACATCCGCGGGCGCATTCGCATCCAGAACGCTGCTGAGAGCCGTCGTCAGGTA
Organism: Acidobacteriota bacterium; assembly: GCA_019510535.1. Lineage (GTDB taxonomy): Bacteria > Acidobacteriota > Terriglobia > Terriglobales > Acidobacteriaceae > Terriglobus. The sequence continues at coordinate 14,498 of JAEKKE010000138.1, read as the reverse complement.
GTCATCCAGAATCAATTCTTTCTGATCAACACCTTCCAGCAGGCCGCGGCGCAGACCGTAGACGGCTTCGCGCTGCTTGTTCATGACGTCGTCGTACTCGAGGACGTGCTTGCGGCTCTCGAAGTTCTGGGTTTCGACGGCCTTCTGCGCTGCCTCGATACGGCGTGTGATCATGTTGCTTTCGATCGGCACGCCCTCTTCCATACCCAGGCGCTGCAGCAGCGTGCTGACCCACTCACGCGCAAAGATGCGCATCAGGTCATCTTCGAGCGAGAGATAGAACTTTGATGCACCGGGATCGCCCTGGCGGCCGGCGCGTCCACGAAGCTGGTTGTCCACGCGCCGGGATTCGTGCCGCTCGGTACCGATGATGAACAGACCACCAGCCTCGGTTACCTGGGCACGCTCTTCCGCTGCCCTGGCGGCGAACTCCGCAAAGACGGAATCCCACTGCTGCTGTGAGGTCTCGAACTCCTGCCCCTGGTAGTAGAACCGCGTCATGCCCGGTCCGGCAGTGGGTGAAATAGCGCCTTCAGCGGCGCTTACAGCACGCGCCAACCCCTTCTTCACCAGATCCTGGCGCGTTATGAACTCCGCATTGCCACCCAGCAGAATATCGGTACCGCGTCCGGCCATGTTGGTGGCGATGGTCACCATCCCCAGACGGCCGGCCTGTGCGACGATCTCAGCTTCGCGCTCATGGAACTTAGCGTTCAGCACCACATGGCGAACGCCCTTTTTCTGCAGTATCTGCGAGAGCAACTCCGATTTTTCAATCGAGGTAGTACCCACCAACACTGGCTGGTGACTGGCATGCAGGCGCTGAATCTCGTCTGCAACGGCAAAGTATTTTTCCTTCGCGGTGCGATAGACAACGTCCTGATGCTCTAAACGAAGCATCGGGCGGTTCGTTGGTATAACGACGATTTCAAGCTTGTAGATCTTGTCGAACTCGGCTGCTTCCGTCTCGGCGGTGCCGGTCATGCCGGAGAGCTTCTTGTACAAACGGAAGTAGTTCTGGAAGGTGATGGTCGCCAGGGTCTGGTCTTCCTTGCGAATAGCAACGTCCACGTGATGCTTCAGATCCCAGTTTTCGGGATCAGCGATATTTCCGATACCGAGCAGCTTTTCGATCTTCTCCCAGCCCTCGTCGGTCACGGTGATGGCTTTGTGCTTCTCGTCCACCACGTAGTCGCCGGTGTAGATCTTCTGTTCGATCGTCTCAGTCAGCTCACCGCGCTCCAGCTCCGGAATGATCACATTTACGCGGGCATACTTGTCCGTCGTCTGGTCGGTGGGGCCGCTGATGATCAGAGGTGTACGCGCTTCGTCGATCAGGATGGAGTCCACTTCGTCGACGATGGAGTAATAGTGGCCGCGCTGCACCAGATCGGTCAGCTCGAACTTCATGTTGTCGCGCAGGTAGTCGAAGCCGAACTCGTTATTCGTGCCGTAGGTGATATCCGCGGCATAAGCCTCGCGCCGCTGGCGATCATCCAGGTCATGTACGATCACACCGACCGTCAGTCCCAGGAACTCATAGATCTTTCCCATCCACTCGGCGTCGCGCTTGGCCAGATAGTCGTTCACCGTAACCACGTGCACGCCTCTGCCGGCCAAAGCATTCAGATAGCACGGCAAAGTGGCGACCAGCGTTTTACCTTCGCCGGTCTTCATTTCGGAGATCTTTCCGGAGTGCAGCACCATACCGCCGATCAATTGCACGTCGAAGTGGCGCATGCTTACCGCACGCTTGCCCGCTTCGCGCACCACGGCAAAGGCCTCGGGCAGCAACTCATCCAGAGCCGCCTGCTCTGCCGCGCGCAAGGCGTCAGCATCTTCGATTCCATTCGTCTTAGCGGCGATCCGCTCACGGAATTCGACCGTTTTGGCGCGTAGCGCCTCATCTGACAGTGCCGCAACAGACGGCTCAAAGGCATTGATCTGCTCCACCACCGGGAGCAGCTTCTTCACGGCACGTTCATTACTGGTGCCGAAGACTTTCGCGAGAACGGTATTGATCAAAACGAGTTGTCCCTCGGGCGCAATGCGCCCATCTATCAGTTTAGACGAAAGCTTCTGCCCTTGCTTGTAGGGCGTGTTATCCAATTCCTGCCGTCAGCGTTGCGAGCGCAAATTTGTTCAGTCGAGGCCGACAACGAAGTATGGACGAATTTGCGCCGCAACCCGAAGGGCCGGGGCAGATTTTCTTCACCCCAATCAGCAAAGCTGACTGGGGACCCCGATTTTCCCGATCTCTTCGTCGCTCGTCGTTCCAGTAGGCCAGCTACAGTTCTCTCCTCGCTCCTCGATCTCGTAAAAATCTGCTCCCGGCGCTGACTGCAGCAATTGGATAACACGCCCTAATGCAGGTACGTAGTCAGCTGCGATTTTGCGCGCCGCAGCGCCTCTACGACAGCCCCAGCATTCAATTCAGCGCCCTCGGCGCTGGTGTGCGTGTGGTCAATGGGAAACAAAAGTTTTGTCTTTTCGGCTCCCATTGCTTCCAGCTTATCGGCCTCAACTGTCGCCATATCGACAAACGCGACGTGTTCCGCCTCAGCCGTCTGCCGGATAAAGCCGTCATACCCCATATCCCGTTCGATTCGGCCATCCGTCCAGATGTTGCGTACCGTCAGGGTCAGCAGAATCGGCGTTGCTCCTTTGGCGCGCGTATCAGCAATGTACTTCCGCAGATACCAGCCGTAGGTGTGAACGACTTCCGTCGATCCATCCCGCAGCGTCACCTCTTTTTGTTCTTCGCCGATACCCTTCAGCGTGCCTCGCGGTTTTTCCCCATCCAGTTGGCCGCCGTCATTGTGTCCCATCTGGATCAGGACAAAATCGCCCTTCTTGAGCTGCGAAAGCACAGCATCCCAGGCGCCTTCGTGGATGAAGGTCCGGCTGCTGCGTCCCGCACGGGCTCGATTCGCCACATTGACGCGCGAAGTATCGAAGTAGTGAGCGAAATGATCACCCCAACCCAGATCTGCCTTGTTCTGCGCGGTCGAGTCACCCACGATGAAAATGGTCGGCAGTGACGAATTCAGGGGTGCGGCAGCGTTGTCGTACTTTGTGACGGGCCGGGAGACGGCATCGTCCGGATTCGTTTGGGTTGCCTGCCCCAGCACAGCGCCAGAGCACACAAGGAGCAGAAAGACAGGCAATGTACGCATACGCGCCACTTTACTACTACCTTGCCCGAGGATGCGTCTCGTCGTAGACGCGCTGCACCTGATTGACCGTGAGTTGCGTATATCGCTGGGTCGTCGAGAGCCGTTCGTGGCCAAGAATCTCCTGGATCGCACGCAGATCGGCGCCCTCCTCCAGCATGTGTGCCCCAAAGGCGTGCCGCAGCGTATGCGGATGCACATCCGCCGGCAGGCCTTTGCCGACCGCAATCGCCTTCACGATGCGCCCGATGCTGCGCGTAGTCAACCGCGCCGCACCACGGATCCGCGCATTTACCAGGAGTGGTCCCTCTTCCACCAGAGCTCCCTTCCCGGCAGATATCAGGCGCTGCTCTCTTTCAGGAAGATAAGCACGAATTGCCTCAGCCGCAGCATCTCCCAGGGGAACGAACCGCTCCTTGCGCCCTTTACCGCGGATGAGAATGACTTCGTTCTTCCACTGAATATCCGCGAGGTCCATGCCTACCAGTTCGGAATTACGGATTCCACAGCCATAGAGCAGCTCCCAGATCATGCGCTCACGCGCCGGCCAAGTCGCAGCTTCCTCATCGCTATCCATCGAGTCCAGAACGCGATTAACCTCTTCCACGCTGGGAACACGCGGCAGATGCTTCGGCAATTTCGGTGTGGAGACCAGGAGAGCGGGATTTTGCTGCACGTGGCCCGCCTTTGCCAGCCATTTGAACCACGACCGAATGGCCGCAAGCGCTCGCGCGGCCGATGGCTTTCCCAGGCCCCGATCAAACAACACCGCCAGGTAGTTCCTGATGTGTGTGTGCTCGACCTTGAGGATGCTTCCTTGCTCACCGAATGTCTCTGCCAGATACGCGGCGAAGTCCTTCAACTCGCGGCGGTACGCGCGCAGGGTGTGCGGCGAAGCACCACGTTCGCCTTCAATCACCCGTAGAAATTCCACCGCCAGATCCGCAAAGCTCATGACGCGGCTCCTTCACGGCGCTTTGCGCGCGGATGATGCAGCCGGTGCACCTGCTTCAAGCGGCCGAGAGCGACATGCGTATAGACCTGGGTTGTGGCGATATCGGCATGGCCCAACAAGGTCTGCACGCTGCGAAGGTCGGCGCCGTGCTCCACCATGTGAGTTGCGCAGCTATGCCGCAGCATATGCGGGCTGGCGCGTTTGTCCCACTTCTTCACCATCGTCCATACCCAGTCGCGTGTCAGCGGCTTGCCTCTCACACTCAGAAACAGTGTGCGCTCGAACTGTTTGCTGCAGAGCGCCGGACGGCCTTCTTTGAGATAGCGCTCCAGGGCTTTGATCGATGGGACACCGAGAGGTACGATGCGCTCTTTATCACCTTTGCCGCGCACCTGAACGCGTGCCTGGTCCAGATGCAGATCAGCTTCGCGCAATGTCGTAACCTCAGTGACCCGCAATCCGCCTGCATATAGCAGCTCCAGAACGGCGTAGTCGCGCAGCATCTGCGGCTCGGCCTGGGGATGGGCCGCCATCTGGGCAGCGCGCGTCAGCACGTCGCCCACTTCTGCCTCGGCCAACGATTTCGGCAGAACCTTCCACGAGGCCGGCGTCTCCAGATTTACGGTCGGATCATGCTGGATGCGCTTGTCTTTTAGCAGCCAGCGATAGAAACCACGCCAGCAACTCAGCTTCCGCGCAATGGAGCGCGACTCGACATGCCGCGACCGCATATCCTCCATGAACGCACTCACCTGTGTTTGTGTCGCTGAAAGCAGCGAGGTGTGCGTCGTCTCCAGAAACTCTGCCAACTGCTCCAGGTCCCGCAGGTAGCTCTCGCGGGAGAGCGGACGCAACCCCTTCTCCACGCTGAGGTACGTCATGTACTCGCGTAGCAGCGCCGAATTGGGGGCAATGTCGCTCATCCTTGTCATTATCCGGCGACGTGTACGCCGGCCCGCCATGGAGGAACCAAGGTGGATAGCAGGGCGATCATGCAGAATAGAGAGATGCCCGTATCACTTAGCACGGACCAGTTTCTCGCCTCCATCCGCACACTTGCGCCCAAAATCGCCGTCTTCGACTGCGACGGCACCTTGTGGCATCCGGATTCAGGTTCGGGCTTCATGCGCTGGAGCACCCAGACCGGCCTCTTCTCTCCGGAACAGAGCGCGTGGATTGAGGGCCGTCATGCTGCCTATCGCAACGGCGATGTCGACGAGATCACAATCTGCGGCGAGATGGTGCAGGTTTATGAGGGACTGACCGACGAGGCCATTCGCTCCTCCGCGGCCGAGTTCTTCCGTAAAGAGATCGAACCCTTTATCTTCCCCGAGATGTTCGACCTGGTTGCGGAGCTTCAGAAGAACGGAACCGAGATCTGGGCTGTCTCCTCCACATGCGACTGGGTTGTGGAAGAGGGCGTCAGCCGCTTTCATATTCCACCCGAGCGCGTTCTGGCGGCCTGCGTCGAGGTCAAAGGCGGTATCGCCACTCGTACGCTTCGGGATGTTCCGTCGGACGAGAATAAGGCCATCTCACTGCGCCGTGTCGGCCTTCCCCAGCCTGACGCCGTCTTCGGGAACTCGGTCCACGATGCGGCCATGCTTGAGATCGCAAGGAAGCCCTATCCCGTAAACCCCACTGTCGCCCTGGCCGAGATTAGCCATACAAATGGCTGGGCAGTTTACTATCCGGCTGCCGTTAGAACTCTCTGAGGCTCAGAGGCCCTCTCGGGCGTCTAACCTGTGTGTACGTGAGCCGAGCCGCGAAAAAAAGCCGACGCCGTCCTGGAGCCAAGGAAGCCGCGAAGCAGATTCGTCTTGTTGTCGCCGCGCTGATCCTGCGCGAGACGGAGACTGGCCGCGAAGTCCTTGTCTGTCAGCGACGTCCGGAACAGGCGATGGCCCTCAAGTGGGAGTTCCCAGGCGGTAAGATCGAGGCCGGCGAATCCCCAGAGGCTGCCCTGCGCCGCGAGTTGAATGAAGAACTTGGGATCGAGGCAGTCATCGGCCCACGCATTACCCGCCTGCGCCATAATTACCGGAACGGCGGGGCTGTCGACCTTCAGTTCTTTACCGTCCATGAGTTCAAAGGGCCGCTGGAAAATCGTATTTTCAACGACATGCAGTGGACCCTCCTGCCTCGGCTACCGGAGTTCGACTTTCTCGCCGCAGATTTGTCCTTGATTCAGGACCTTGCCTCGGGGAAGTTGCTTTAGAACAAACCCTGGATCGTATTCCACAGCATCACAGCGGTCAGCCCGATCACAACGACCGCTGTTGTCCACGCGACCAGGTTCAGCCACAGATTGTTCGTCCAGGTGCCCATCAGCTCCTTCCGGTTGATCAGCTTGAGCATGAAGATCAGGACGATTGGCAGCAGTACGCCATTTAGCACCTGCGACAGAATCGCCATCGGCACGAGCGGGAAGTTAGGGATCAATACCACCGCTGCTCCCGCCACGATCAGGATCGTATAGAGCCAGTAGAAGAACGGCGCCTGGCCAAACCGCTTATCGACACCGCTCTCGAAGCCCAGTCCCTCGCATACGGTGTAGGCCGTGGAGAGAGGCAGAATCGACGCCGCGAAGAGACTGGCATTGAATAGCCCGGCAGCAAACAGGATGAACGCGTAGTCGCCGGCCACCGGTTTCATTGCTTCCGCGGCGTCGGCTGGAACTTGAATATCGCGCATGCCGTGCGTGTAGAGCGTCACGGCGCACACCACTACGATGAACCAGGCCACGATGTCGGTAAAGATGGAGCCGACGATGACATCCAGACGTGATGCGCGATACTGCCTGACGGAGACACCCTTCTCGACGATCGACGACTGCAGATAGAACTGCATCCAGGGAGTGATGGTGGTGCCGATCACACCGATCGTCATGTAGATGTACTTGCGGTCGCTCCAGACTTCGCGCCCTGGAAGCTTCACCGTCTCGACCAGCGCCGTATGCCAGTCCGGGCGTCCCAATACGCCGGCGATGATATAGGCGATGTAGAAGACACTAGCCACGAGAAAGATCTTCTCGACGTTCTTGTAATCGCCAAGCACGACCAGCGCCCATACCAGCGCCGCGCAGATGGGTACGCTGATGTACTTACTCATATGGAAAAGCTGCAGACTGCCGGCGATACCGGAAAACTCTGCAACCACATTGCCGAAGTTGACGATGACCAGCAGGACCATCATCACGAAGGTTATCCGCAACCCGAACTCTTCACGGATCAAGTCGCTAAGCCCCTTGCCGGTCACTGCTCCCATGCGGGCGCACATCTCCTGCACCACAATCAGAGCCACCGTGATGGGGATCATGGTCCACAGGAGCTTGTAGCCGTACTGAGCCCCTGCCAGTGAGTAAGTAAAAATACCGCCAGCGTCGTTGTCGACGTTCGCCGTGATAAATCCAGGCCCCAGCACCGCCAAGAGCATCATGATGCTGGTGCGCCAGCGTTTCAAACGGCTTGTCGTCACCCGATCTTCTCCTGCCTCTTCCGGTTACTTGCCGGATTTGCGAATCGCCGCAACACGGTCCGTAATCACGCGCATCTGCGAATCGTTGTCGTATCCGCTCTCTTTTGCCCTGCGACAGCCGGCAGCAGCGATTCTTTCGCGGGCCGGCTCATCATTCAGGTAGCGCAGGATCTGCTGCTTCATCTCGTCGATGCCGTCAAAGAAGACCGCCTCTTCCCCTTCGACAAAGCGGTCTGAATGTCCTTTGGATCGCTCTGCCAGAAGAAACCCTCCGCAGCCGGCAATCTCAAAGCTCTTCTGCGTAAATTCATCCTGGTTGGATTTGGTGAGAAAGCTGATGTTGACCTTGGAACGCCACACGCCCTCGCGGTAGGCGTCGTCCTTGAGTTCCCCTTCGCGGTACACCTTCTCGAAGATTTCCGGCGCCAGCGCCCGCTTCCACGAGCGTTCCGACCCCGAGATCACCAGTGGAATGCCGGCCTTTGCAAGCTCTGTCAGCACTTCGGCACGCTGGTCGTAAGGGGTGCCGATAAATGACACCTCGCGGTTGCGGTCTTTATCGCTCCAACCGGCAGGCGGCGGAAAGTGAATCGTCTGTTCGTAGGCTGTCTGAATTTTGACCACATCCCCGGCTCCACGCATTTTGTACTCGGGAATACTGACGTCACGCTGCGTGCAATGCAGATCGAAGTATGGAATGTCCTTCATGTACAGACGCCATCCCGGATCCCGACGCGGGCCGAAGGGGTTGTCGATCATGTAGCTGACGGTGGTGATGCCCATGGCTCTAAGCTTCTTCAGCGTGGAGGGTTGCAGCGCCATGACCTTGTCGGCCCAGAAACAGTCGGGCCTGACTTCACGGGCAACACGCAGAATCTCCTGGTTCAGCCGGCGAATATGAGGTCCTACCAGGATGCGAAAGACGATCTTGAACAGAAGGGAATTTTTGGGCCAGAAGGGTTTGGCGTCCATGCGCACTACCTCATGTCCGGCTCGCTCCAGCGCTCGCATACGCATGGGGGCTGTACTGCCCGGCGAAAATTCGCTGATGTACAAGATCTTCACGTTTCTGGCTTTCCTCTCTTTTACTGTTTATGAATCCGACAGGTGCGCACTACTCTTCCCGAAGCTGAGTGATGACCTGCTCAGCATGAATCACGCCAGCGATCTTGCCTTCGTCATCCAACACAGGCAACGACCGCAGATTGTACTTATCGAACAACTCCGCGACGGCCTTGTCCCGCGTGTGCAGACCGGAGCTGACAATGTAGGTTTCGGCTAACTCCTGCAGCAGAGTCTCACGGGGTGCAAGCAAAAGCCGCGGCAGGGTTACCACTCCCTTCAATCTATCCTCATCGTCCACCAGATACACTTCGGTGACCGTATCGGCATCCCCTTCAAAACGACGTAGCGCCTGAACGGCGTGCTCCACCGTAGCGTTCAGATGCACGCTCACGAAATCTGTGGTCATGCTGCCCGCAGCGGAGCGGTCAGAGAACTCCAAAAGGCCTTCGACCTCTTCGCGCTCTTCCGGCTCCATCTCCTCGAGAATGGCTTCTGAACGCTCGTCAGGGAGCTCCGCCAGCAGATCGGCTGCGGCTCCGGGATCCATCTCTTCTACGATCTCGGCGACGCGCTCCGAGTCCAAGCCCTCCAGTAGGGCCTTCTGCAACTTCGGATCGACCTCTTCCAGGGCCTCGGCGGCGACCTCTTCATCCAGGCTGGCAAAGATAGCTTCGCGCTCTGCCGGGGCAAGCTCTTCGAGGATGTCCGCGATATCGGCCGGGTGCATCTTGGCAAGCCGGTTCTGCTCGATCTTCAGGCGAACCCGGCGCGCGGGATCGCGTTCGATCAGATCCACAAACTCCCACGGAATAATCCGCGCCGCCGCTTGCTCACTTAACGAGACCAAAGGCCGTGGCAGTCCCTTCATCAGCCGGCGCAGAGCACCGCGGAGGCCAACCTCAACCTCGGCGATGCGCAGCCGCAATGGACCGTGCCCGTTCTCCCCCTCCCACGCGAGATCTACATCATTTACGCGAACGACTTTGTGGCCGTGCACGTCAATGATCTGCTGGTCCAACAGATCGCGGTCCAGGAGCAGATATTCGCGATCGGTGGCGACGGGCCTGACCTCGGCACCGGGACGCAACCGTAGCTCTCCCGCCTGAGTCCTCTCCAGAGATTCAGTGGAGACCCAGCCAGGCGCCCGTTCCCGACCAGCGCGGCGCAGGACGAAACCCGCAACATGGTTGGTATCTTTCGCCGGATCGACGGCCAGGTCCCGCACCCTTCCCAGAACGCTCCCATGGGCATTCTTCACCTGCATCCCGATCATGGTCGCAGCGCTGGTCCGGAGATGGAGGGGATTGTGCATCCTGTTCGCAGTCTACCCAAGCATTTCGATGCGCACCACCAGCGCTATGTAATAGAACCAAAAAGAGAAAGCCGGCTCTCAAAAAGAGGGCCGGCTTCCGATGCTTCAGGCGTGCGTCACCACACCTTGCAGACCGCCTCCTTCACCATCGGCTGGCCCTTTTTGCATCCGAAGGCCGTGGCAAATTCGGGCATATTGGTCACGATACCGTTGATACGCGCATAGCCCGGGGAGTGAGGATTGGTGATCGCGCTCACCCGCAGGTTCTCCGGGCGCTCGTTCTCGCATGCCCACTGGGCAAACCCAATAAAGAACCTCTGGTCGGGGGTGAATCCTTCCACCGGTGCGAGCCGCTGATTCTCCGTCGCCTTCTTCCAGGCGATATACGCGATCAGCGTTCCACCCAGATCGGCTACGTCCTCGCCACTGGTCAGCTTTGAGTTGATCTTGATGTCGTCCACGATGGTATAGGTAGCAAACTGGTCGCGCAGGCAGTTGATCTGCTTTTCAAAGCCTTCCGCGTCTTCCTTCGTCCACCAGTCCTTCAAGTTCCCTGCTCCGTCGAACTGCCTTCCTTCATCATCGAAGGCGTGCGTCAGTTCGTGGCCAATGGTTGATCCTGTATTGCCATAGTTCGGCGCGTCGTCGAGCTTGGCGTCGTACAAGGGCGGCTGCAGCACGCCGGCTGGGAAGTTGATGTCGTTCATTTGGGGGTTGTAATAGGCATTTACGGTCGGTGGCGTCATGTCCCACTCGTTCTTGTCCACCGGCTTACCCACCTTGGCCCACTGGCGCTGGTCTTCGAAAAGAGAGGCTCGCAGCATGTTGCCGAAGTAGTCATCAGCCTTGACCTCCAGCTTTGAGTAGTCGCGCCACTTGTCCGGATACCCGATCTTGTTCCGAACCAAGTGGAGTTTTTCGATGGCGCGCTGCTTGGTGGCATCGCTCATCCACGTCAGACCTTTGATCTCCCCGGCCATCGCCTGCTCCACCTCATCGGTCATCTTCACCGTCTTGGCTTTGGTATCAGGACCGAAGGTGCGGCGGACGAACTCCTGCCCCAGGGCTTCGCCCAGCATGTTGTCCACCTGGCGGGTGCAGCGCTTCCACCGGGGCTGCTGTTGCTGCACACCACGGAGATACTTCGAATAGAAGTTGAACTGCGCCTCGTCGAAATCCTTCGACAGTGAGGGCGCCGCGGCCGTAATCGCATGGAAGCGCAGATATGCCTTCAGTGCCGGCAAGGGCTCCGCGGTCAGCTCCGTCTGGAGCGCTTTCTGGAAGTCAGGCTGGTTCACATTTAGCGACTTCACTCCGGGGACATTTTGCGCCACAAAATAGCGATTCCAGTCGATCGACGGGGTCAGCTTGCCCAGGTCCTCGACCGACATCTTGTGGTACTCCTTGTACGGATCACGACGTTCGACGCGGGTCAGAGAGGCCTTTGCGAGAGCGGTCTCGATCTTCATAATCGCGGCAGCGTCAGCCTCCGCTGTTGCCTTCGGTTCTCCGGCAAGGGTCAACTGCTGTGCGATGTAGGCAACGTACTTTGCCCGGGTCTCTTCGCTCTTTGCATCGGTCTTGGTGTAGTAGTCACGGTCGGGCAATCCCAGGCCTCCAGCCGCAATAAATGCGATCACCTGCGAGGAGTCGCCAAGATCCTGCCCCGAGCCGGATCCGAAGAAGAAGTTCCCCACTTGTTCGTGGTGCAGCACTGGAAGATATGCGACCAATTCCTCGCGCGTCTTCAAACCGTCGATCCGGGCGAGCAGGGGCTTGAGAGGGGCCAGACCGCGCTTGTTAATCGAATCTTCGTCCATGCAGGCGCCGAAATAATCGCCGACCTTCTGCTCGCTGGGCGTGCGATTGGTGGCCTTCGAAGCATCCACCAGGATGCCCCACAGAAACTGGAGATTGTCCTGCGCCAGTTTGCCGTAGACGCTCCATCCTGCCTGGTCCGCTGGGATGGGATTGTTCTTCATCCATCCTCCGCAGGAGTACTGGTAGAAGTCCACGCACGGATCGACCGACTTATCCATATCGGCCACATTCAGGCTGGGGGAGTACGGCATCGCCTGCAACGGCTGCAGCGATGTCGATTGCGCAGAAGCTGCACCTGCCAGGCCACACCAAAACGCTACCGCCAAACCAAAGCGCAAACGCATATCGTTCTTTCTCCTTTTTAGACACTTCATCCTATCGCGGTGACAAGGCATACGCTCCCGCGGCAACGAAGGTTCCCCGCTCGCACTGGAGGGCCCTCCAATTCCATTTCTTGACTTTTGCTTCCCCGGGAAGCAAACTGCCTTTGCAAGCACCTTGGACGAAACTCCGGCCCCTTTGGGCGTCGGGAGCTCCAAAATCAGCTTCTCGCCTGCAGGAGTAATTTGGCCGACTCAACCACAAGCCGCGCCAGTTTCACCCTCGACTCGACGCTCGAAACCGTTAACCGGCTCGAGCTGGAAGCCGAGCAATTCGCCCAGCGTGCAGGATTTTCCGAGGACGACATCCCCAACATCGCAATGGCCGTGCGTGAAGCCGCAGTCAATGCCGTGCTTCATGGCAATAACTACAGCACGGAGAAGCATGTAAGCGCGTCTTTTGAAACCACCTCGTCAGATCTGGTCATCAAGATTACGGACCAGGGGCCGGGACTCGACCCTGACACCATTCCTGACCCGCTCGCGCCAGAAAACATCCTGCGCGGCTCAGGACGAGGCATCTTCCTCATCCGCGCTTTTATGGATGAGGTACACTTCCGCCAGACCCATCCTGGGACGGAACTGACCCTGATCAAACATCGCACTCCCGCACCAGCGGGCAATTAACTAGGAGGAATCACCACGTGAGCATGAAAGTCAGCACCCGCCAGGTAGACGGCGTCACTATCCTGGATCTGAGCGGCCGCATCACACTCGGAGAAGGCAGCGTCGTGTTGCGCGACGCTATCCGCGACCAGCTCGCTAAGGGCAATAAGAGCGTCCTGCTGAACCTGGGCGACGTCAGCTACATCGACTCCTCGGGCATCGGCGAGCTCGTCAGCTCCTTCACCACCGTCAAGAACTCCGGTGGCGAGCTGAAACTGCTGAACCTGACCAAGAAAGTCCACGACCTGCTCCAGATCACGAAGCTCTACACCGTCTTCGACGTCAAGGACGATGAAGCTTCGGCCGTCGCTTCGTTCACGAAGTAAGCCGGTTAAGCTGATCTGCACTGAGACTCTGACGCAATGAAGAAGGCCGCCCACAAGGGCGGCCTTTCTGTTTTGTTTTGGTCCCCTTACTTACCGAAATCTACCTTCGGCGCGGTCTTCGAACCCGGATCGGCCGCATAGTAGCCCGTCTTCGGGGTGAACCCGGCCATACCCGCCCAGATGGAGTGCGGGAACTGCTGGATGTACACGTTGTAGTCCTTGATGGAATCGTTGTAACGGCGGCGAGCCACGGCAATGCGGTTTTCCGTTCCGCTCAGCTCATCTTCCAGCCGCTGAAACTGCTCATTGCTCTTCAGCTCCGGATAGGTCTCCTGCAGGCGGGTAAGAGGCAGCAAGGCGACACTCAGACGATCGTTCGCGGCCAGCTTCTCATCCGGAGTCCTCGCTGTCAGAAGGCCGGCGCGCGCGTTGGAGATCGCCGTTAACACATCCAGCTCCTGCTTGGCATAGCCCTTCACGGTCGCCACCAGGTTCGGGATCAGATCAGCACGGCGCTGCAGGTTCACATCAATCTCAGAGAAGGCGGCCGTCACCTCCTCGTTCTTCTGCACCATCGTGTTTTTGGAGCCGGTATAGCTTCCGAATGCGAACACAACAATCAGTACAACGGCTACCAGCCCAATCAGAAAACCTTTCATTTTGCCTCGTCTCCTGTTTCCCCGGAGGCTTGCCTCCGGCCAATTCTAAAAATCTTTACCAGTCTCCGCTGGAACCACCACCACCGGAGTCACCACCACCAAAACCGCCAAATCCGCCACTGGAGTCGCCTCCGTCGCCACCACCGCCGCCGCGTCCATCCCAGTCACGGCGTCCGCCGCCGCTACCCAGGATATTGCCGAGAATCAGCCAGGGCAGCCAACCACCGCCACCTCCACCGCCGAAACCACCAGGGCCACCGCCGCCAAAGATACGGCGCAGGATACTTACAACTATCAGGAAGAGGATAAAGCCGACGACAAGAACGCCGATCCCGATGCCGCCACCGGAGTGTACCGTCTCGCGATGATAGGTATGCGTCGCCTGCGGAGGATTGAGTGTGACTCCAGCATCATCGGCGATCGTCTGTCCGATCTCAGTTACGCCAAGACGAATAGCTTCGTCCCACTGATTCTGCTGCAGCAGCGGCCGCATCGCCCGCCCAATGTCGCCGGTTTTGGCGTCGGGCAGAATCCCTTCAAGACCGAAGCCAACTTCGATACGCCGCTTGCGATCCTGCGTGGCAAACAACAGCAGGATGCCGCGATCTTTATATTTCGGATCCTTCGGCCCAATGCCCCAGGTATGGAAGAGAGTGTTTGCGTA
>JAEKKE010000203.1 GCA_019510535.1 Acidobacteriota bacterium | reverse complement strand
TGCTCAACTGGTCGAAGGGCTGGCTGACCAACTGGGAGCGGCAGTTGGTGCGACACGGGCGGTCGTGGATGCGGGTTGGCGGCCTTATTCGGAACAGGTCGGTCAGACGGGAAAAACGGTACAACCGAAGCTGTATTTAGCACTAGGAATCTCTGGAGCGGTCCAGCACCTGTCTGGGATGAACAAAAGTAAGTTGGTGATTGCGATCAATCGAGATAGGGAAGCGCCTATTTTCAAGATCGCCGACTATGGGATTGTGGGTGACGTGAAAGAGATTGTTCCAGCAATTCTCGAGACCTTGAAATCGAATAGGTGAGAGTATGATGCCACGATAGAAGTTTGAGGGCCGGCATGCTTCCACCGATACAGAAGCTCGCATTTCTGCTCTTCGCTGTTCTTACAGCAGGGATCGGGCTGCACGGCTTTTATCGCGTCTATCGTCGCATTGCCGCAGGCCGCAAGGACACAGAGCCGCGCTTCGATCATCTGCTGCAACGTATCCGCTATGCGCTAGTTACCACGCTCACGCAGCGGCGCACCTTTCGGAAACGGCCATCCGTCAGTCTCTTCCACTCTTTTATCTTTTACGGATTTGTCTTCTATCTAGCCGTCAATCTGGTTGATCTCGCCGGTGGCTTCATCCCCTTCGATATCTCCTCGGCCACTCTGGTGGGCGGGTTCTATAACCTGCTTGCCGATAGCTTGAGCACGCTTATTCTGACAGGCGTCGTTGCCCTGGTGATTCGCAGGTTTCTGCTTCCGAGCCGCCGGGATTTCAGCTTCAATGAACGAACGTTACTTCACCGTTCTGTGCGGCAGCGATCGATCACTCTCGATTCCATCCTGGTCTCTGCTTTCATCCTGTTTCACGTAGGTAGCCGGGCAATCGGGGCCGGAGCGAAGGTGGCCGGCAACGGGGCTGATCGTTTTCAGCCCTTTGCATCATTGCTGTCGCATCTGTTTTCTTCGCAGAATGCCGAGTCCTGGAGGATCTTCGGTTACTGGGGATCGCTGGGGAGCGTTCTCCTCTTCTGGATGTACTTTCCTCGCACGAAGCACATTCATATCTTTATGGCTCCGGTAAAGTATTTTGCCGCTCGAACGTCGAGCTCCGGAGTACTTCCCACCGTGGAGATAAGTGCTGAGCAGGGAAGTTCCGAGGCGGACGACCTCATCGTCGGCGCAAATAAGCTGGAGGATCTTGCCTGGCCGCGCCTTCTCGATGCGTATGCATGCATCCAGTGCAATCGCTGCCAGGACGTATGTCCCGCGACGGCCACCGGCAAAGCCTTGAGTCCGTCGGCGCTCGAGATCAACAAACGCATGGAGCTGAATGAACTGGCCAGGAGTGAACCGAAGTTTGAGCGGGGAGGGCCGAGTCCGAAGCCTCTACTTGCCTTTGCCCTCTCTCCCGAAGCTGCCTGGGCATGTACGACCTGCGGAGCCTGCATGGAAGTATGCCCGGTGCAGGATGAGCCGATGCTGGATATCATCGACATCCGCCGACATCAGGTCATGATGGCAGGTGAATTTCCCAGGCAGTTGCAGTCAGCTTTTCGGGGAATGGAGCGGGCGAAGAATCCCTGGGGCATTGGCCAGGAGAAACGCCTGGATTGGGCAGAAGGCCTTGCTGTTAAAACCATCGACGAAAACCCAGAGCCTGATGTGCTTTTCTGGGTTGGCTGTGCAGCTAGTTATGATCCTCAGGCGCAAAAGACCGCGAGAGCCTTTGTGCAGTTGCTGCAATATGCCGGGATCAACTTTGCTGTGCTGGGCAAACGGGAGTGCTGTACGGGCGATAGTGCCCGGCGTGCAGGGAACGAATACCTCTATCGTCAACTCGCCGAGCAGAACATTTCCAACTTGAATGCCTGCAAGCCCAAACTGATTGTGGCAACCTGTCCGCATTGCCTGAATGCTCTTGGAGGCGATTATCGGCAGTTAGGAGGCGACTTCAAGGTGATGCATCACTCTGAATATCTCGCCATGCTTGTTAGCGAGGGAAAACTGGCTGCTGCGGCCACTCTGGACAAGATTACCTATCACGATCCCTGCTATCTAGGCCGCCACAATGGCATTTATGACGCGCCTCGCAACTTGCTGAAGATTCTCGGTAAC
This sequence comes from Acidobacteriota bacterium, assembly GCA_019510535.1. GTDB lineage: Bacteria > Acidobacteriota > Terriglobia > Terriglobales > Acidobacteriaceae > Terriglobus. The sequence continues at coordinate 5,339 of JAEKKE010000203.1, read as the reverse complement.
GGGTTCGTAGAGCTCGAACGCAGCAGAGAGAATTCGTTCTGTTGCGGCGCGGGTGGGGCGCAGTTCTGGAAGGAAGAGGAGCCAGGCACGCAGAGGGTCTCCGAGAATCGATATAACGAGGTCACACGAGTTCTTGCAGGATCAGAGCAGTCCGCATTAGCTGTCGGGTGTCCCTTCTGCAAAAGCATGTTGGGAAGCACGCCGGGGGGCGGCGATCATTCCATTGAGATCAAAGACATCGCCGAGCTCTTACTGGCGGGTGTTGAGAAAGCGTCCGGAATCTCGCACGTTGGTGTCGCAGTGGAATCGGCAGTGATGGAGCCGGCTATACCAGTAACAGAGAAGGCTCATGTTCTTCCTCAAGCAGTCCCAGCTAACGCTGAAGGCTCATTGCAGACGGCTGCTGCGGAGGCAAAACCAGAAAGCCCAGAACGTCCCAAATGGAATCCAAAGGCGAAGGCTCTTCCCCATGCGCCTCCTGTTGTCAATGCATCTCAGGTAGAGAGCAGCCCAGAGCCGACGTTCTCAGAGCGTCCTCAGGTCAGTCCTGAAGCCGTCCAAACTCAGGTGCGGAAGAAATGGACACCAAAAAAGAGCTAAGGAATCGCGCGTTAACGCTCAACCGCGAGAGCCACGGAATTTCCTCCGCCGAGGCATAAGGCTGCAACGCCTTTCGTTGCATCTCTGCGGATCATCTCGTGCAGCAAGGTGACGAGAATCCGAGCGCCGCTTGCACCAATCGGATGGCCCATCGCAACGGCTCCTCCATTCACATTCACATTGGAGAGATCCAGGTCGAGTTCCTTTGTTACCCCAAGAGCCTGAACACTGAACGCCTCATTGAGTTCATACAGGTCGATCTCGTCTTTTTTCCAGGCTGCCTTCTCCAGCACCCTGGTCACTCCCGTTACTGGAGCGAGCATGACCCATCGCGGAGCAACGCCGCTCTGTGCCTGGGCTCGAATGCGCGCCATGGGCGTGAGCCCTAACTTTGCAGCGCGGTCTGCGGTCATCAGCAGCACTGCCGCCGCAGCGTCATTCAGCCCCGGTGCGTTGCCGGCAGTCACGGTTCCGTCTTTTTTAAACGCGGGGCGCAATGCAGAAAGTGCCTGCAGGGAAGCATCCTCGCGAATGCTCTCATCCGACTCGAAGCTCGTGATCGTCCCTTTCTTATCCGGAATCTGCACGGGGACAATCTCGTCTTTGAATCTGCCTTCCCGTCGCGCTGCGGCCGCTCTCCTGTGCGATTCGAGAGCATAGGCATCCTGTTGTTCCCGGGACAGATGATGCTTTTCCGCAACCAATTCCGCGGTGAGGCCCATGTGCTGGTTGTCGCACGCGCACCACAGGCCGTCTTTGATCACAGAATCGACGATGCTGCCGTCGCCCATGCGCAGTCCCTTCCGTGCTTGCGGCATCAGATAGGGCGCGTTTGACATCGATTCCATCCCGCCGGCGACGACAATCTCCGCATCGCCGAGCATGATTGCCTGTGCTCCCAGCCCAACTGCTTTCAATCCGCTGCCGCACACCATGTTGACGGTGAGGGCGGCGACGGTGTCGGCAAGTCCACCGCCCAACGCTGCCTGGCGCGCGGGATTCTGGCCTAGGCCGGCCGGCAACACGGGGTTGCGGCAACCTCGCTCAGTCCACCGAGAAACTTGCCAACCGCTGTCCGAACCGCCGATACGATGACTACATCTCGCATTGTTACCACTCCCATCCGGTTGTTCTCACAAAGGGATCGATGCGGGCTCAGTGAAGTTGAAAGTGCACGGAGACACCGGAGCGCCTGGCAACCTCTTCAGAGGTTACTCCTTCGGCTAATTCAATGACTACAACCCCATTCTCCGTAATATCCATGACGCATAGATCGGTGATGACACGGTTTACTACTCCTGCGCCGGTCAACGGAAGAGTGCATTGAGGAAGCAGCTTTGGCGAACCATCCTGGGCATTATGTTCCATCATGATCACCACCTGCCGCACGCCGGAGACAATATCCATGGCTCCTCCCATGCCTTTGACGCGCTTACCGGGAATCATCCAGTTCGCCAGGTCGCCTTTTTCAGAGACCTGCATGGCTCCAAGGATGGCAAGATCGACGTGGCCCCCGCGAATCATGGCAAATGAGTCGGCGCTTGAAAAGATCGACGCTCCGGGAAGTAAGGTGACGGTTTCCTTGCCGGCGTTGATCAGGTCTGGATCGACATCGTTGTCCAACGGGAAGGGCCCCATCCCGAGAAGGCCGTTTTCTGATTGCAGGATTACGGTCATACCCGCGGAAATGAAGTTGGCAACAAGGGTCGGCATGCCGATGCCGAGGTTGACGTAATATCCATCCTTCAATTCAGCCGCTGCACGTTGAGCCATCTGGTGACGTGTCCATGGCATGGTCAGATCATCCTCGTTGTCTTGCGTTCGATTCGTTTTTCGGGAGAAGGATTGTGGACGACCCGCTGTATGAAGATGCCGGGAGTATGTATCTCATCGGGGTCGAGCTCTCCCGGAGCGACGATGATCTCGGCCTCCGCTACGGTGACTTTGCCGCAGGTTGCGGCCAGGGGATTGAAGTTGCGTGCTGTGCGTCGAAAGACCAGGTTTCCGTGCAGGTCGGCTTTCCATGCTTTTACCAGGGCCAGGTCGGCCCGGAGGCCGCGTTCGAGGATATAGGTCGTCCCATCGAACTCTTTGTGTTCCTTGCCTTCGGCGACAATGGTTCCGACTCCGGTGCGCGTGTAGAAGCCGGGGATTCCTGCACCTCCGGCGCGCATGCGTTCCGCCAGTGTGCCTTGAGGGACGAACTCGACTTCGAGTTCTCCCTGGAGAAACTGGCGTTCGAACTCGGCATTCTCTCCGACATAGCTGGAGATCATCTTGCGGATCTGCCGGCTTTCGAGCAGCAGGCCCAACCCCCAGCCGTCCACTCCCGCGTTATTGCTGGCTACGGTAAGATCCCGGACTCCAGAATCACGCAGAGCCAGAATCAATGCTTCCGGGATACCGCATAATCCGAATCCGCCGATGGCCAGGAGCATGCCATCTTTTACGATTCCATCGAGTACAGCCGTTGCACTTGGCCAGAGTTTGTCCATTATCCCGTGCCTGTTGAGAGCCGTCCGCTATCGACCGGCCGGTAGGCGATTCGATAGCGGCGAACGCTCGTTCTCCACAACATCGAAGGACGATAGCACCTTTGCGCGGGAAAGAAAAATCAAATGCGCCCCGCTCTCGTGGGATTGTCTTTCTCATCTGGCGGTGCCATACTCCCTGTCGAACGATGGATGGGCTGATTGGCGATTCCCAATGGATGCCGCCTGCACGTGGAGCAAAGGTGAAGGTACAAAGACTGAGCAGCATCAAACGTTGCGATCCGGTTAGCTCCACTGCGATATCACGGGCTGAAGAAGGATTCGGGGTCATCCATCGGGCATTACAGCGATCGTTCCCCCCTCACAAACCCTTTGGAAGCCCTTACGGACTTCCCCACCTTTATTTCAGCCTGCTGTTTCGCAGGCCCAAACCGCAACATGGGCAGATGGCTGCTCATGGGAGCGATCTATGACGGGAAAAACTGGAACAGGAAGAACTGGCTTTGAACTGACGGAAGAACAAGAAGAATTGCAGCGAGTGATTCGCCGCTTTGCGCAGACTGAGATCGCTCCACACGTCCGCGAGTGGGATGACAAGTGCACCTTTCCCAGCGAGGTTGTGCGGCAGTTAGGCCAGATGGGTCTGCTGGGCGTTATCTTTCCTCCGGAACTGGGCGGGAGTGGGATGGGCTATGTGGAGTACGTGCTGGCCATCGAGGAGCTGTCCAGGGTGGATGGCTCGGTGGGAATCATTGTGGCAGCGCACAATTCGCTGTGTACGAACCATATCTATCTTGCAGGCAATCCGGAACAACATCGCCGTTGGGTAACGCCTCTGGCCTCTGGCGAATGGCTTGGATGCTGGGGGCTCACTGAACCTGGCTCCGGTTCCGATGCCCTCGGAGCGCGCACCACGGCGGTACGTTCTGATCGTGGTTGGGTCCTGAACGGCAGCAAGACCTTTATTACGAATGGCAGCCACGCGGAGTGTGCCGTTGTCATCGCCGTAACCGACCGGACAAAAGGAAGCCATGGTATGACGGCCTTTGTCGTGGAGAAAGGCACACCCGGCTTTCGTCCGGGTAAGAAAGAAGACAAGCTGGGGCTGCGTGCTTCCGATACTTCGGAGTTGATCTTCGAAGATTGTTTGGTCCCCGATGAAAATCGGCTGGGCGTGGAGGGGGAAGGTTTCGTCGATGCGATGCGGGTGCTCGATGGCGGGCGCATTTCTATTGCTGCTCTGGCGCTTGGAATTGGCCGGGGTGCGTACGATGCCGCGCTGAAATATGCCAAGGAGCGGCACCAGTTTGGCAAGTCAATAAGCCAGTTCCAGGCAATCCAATTCAAGCTGGCGGATATGGCGACAAATCTGGAGGCTGCAAAGTTGCTGACACTCAACGCAGCTCGCATGAAGAATGCCGGCTACAAGACGACCTTGGAGTCCTCGATGGCGAAACTCTTTGCCGGCGAGGCTGCCGTACGCATCTGTGACGAATGCGTGCAGATTCATGGCGGCTATGGTTTCATCAAGGACTATCCAGCAGAGAAGTTCTATCGGGACGTAAAATTGTGCACAATCGGCGAGGGAACCAGCGAGATTCAGCGCATGGTGATCGCACGCGAGATTTTGAAGTAGAAGTTCGTATTCGGACGAATATCGGGGAGTCGATGTCAGAGGCCGCCAGCAAGAACACGTTGCCGACAAAACTGGATGGCAATGCTCCGCGCGTTCGCAACAACCACCAGGCGCTGCTCGATCCCGGCACCCCGTTTCTGGAGCTTGGTCTTTATGCGGCCCATGGCATGTATGAGGAGTGGGGCGGGGCTCCGGCAGCGGGAGTTGTGACCGGTTTAGGACGGGTCTGCGGAAGGCTGGTCATGGTTGTTGCCAATGATGCGACCGTGAAAGCCGGCGCCTTCTTTCCGCTGACCGCGAAGAAGGTAATTCGCGCGCAGACGATTGCTCTCGAAAACCGTATTCCCACGCTGTATCTGGTCGATTCCTCCGGGGTCTTCCTGCCACTGCAGGAGGATGTTTTCCCCGATCAGGATGACTTCGGCCGCGTCTTCCGCAACAATGCCGTGATGTCGGCACGGAACATTCCGCAGATCACGGCAATTATGGGCATGTGCGTGGCGGGTGGGGCGTATCTTCCGGTCATGACAGATACCGTGCTGATGACCGAAGGCAGCGGACTTTTCCTTGCCGGTCCGGCTCTTGTGCAGGCGGCTATCGGGCAGAAGGTT
>JAEKKE010000202.1 GCA_019510535.1 Acidobacteriota bacterium | reverse complement strand
TGGAAGAGACGGGCTGCAGGCCCGAAGAATAACAGTACGGGGAAATGCGGCACCGCCACCAGCCATAAGAGCGCTACTGCATCCGCGATCAGGTCCACAATCGGATGCTTCGGTGCGACGCCATGCAGTACAGGCCGGGGCTGCTCTTGCAGCAGCTTCATCGGATCCCATTGTGCCGTAAGCCGCATGGCTCCGACGTAGTGCGTTACACCGTAGTCCAAACCAGCGAAGACGGCGGTGGTTACCGCCCAAAAAAGAAAGAGCACATACGGCACCATGCCCAGGCGGTACATTAAGCTTCCAGATTCGGGGCTCACAAATGCCAGCATCAGCTGGGTCGCGAAGGCAAACAGAATCACCAGGGGAGTTGCGCGTTTGAGCGTATACCAGTAGATCCCGAACAGCGGACCGATCAGCGCCCGCTGCGGCTGGTAGCGCATCGCCACCTCGAACGGATGTCCATGTGCCCGCAACATTGCGGCCTGTTCTTCCAGCGTCAAGGGATGCCCAAGCTCTTCCTCGCGGTCTTCCATGGCGTCCAGCAGATTCGCACCCAGCTCCGCCAGAATGTCGTTCTTGCGGGGGGTGGGGAGATGCTTGCCGACGGCAGCGAGGTACGGCATCAGCATGGCAAAGGTCGTGGGCGGATCGATCGGTTCGGTGTTGGGCTGGTTCATGGCGGTCACTCCTTAGTGACAACAGCAGATGAAGCAAGAATCCGTTCGGACGAGCTAAGAATCCGTTCCAGGGCAGACGTCAGCCCTACGTACTCGGCGAGCAGCTTTTCGAAGACCGCGGTCCCGGCCACTGACAGCCGATAGAACCGCTTGCGGCGTTTGTCTTCTTCGCGCCACTCGCTGGTCAGCAGACCCTGTGTCTCCAACCGCCGCAGCAGCGGATACAGCGTGCTCTCTTCCATCTCCAACCCGCGCTCGGCCAGCGCCTTGCGCAGGGTGTAGCCGTAGTGCTCCTGCTGCAGCGCTGCCAGGACGGCCAGGACCAGCGAGCCGCGGCGCAGCTCCAGCGTCAGGCTTTCGGCAACTTCGGGAGTGGGGAGAATGGTGTTCATATCCTGTACAGCACATACTGTGTCATATACAGTGTGTGGCGTCAAGTATTTAAAGACAATTGCAAGTTAAAAGTTGAAAGTTGAAGCGTTAGGGCATGGGTGCCACGTAACTGAGAGCCACACCGTTTTCTGGAAATACTGGTACGGCAAGGACTTGCACGCGCCTGAGCATTAACGCTTCAACTTTTAACTTTCAACTTTTAACCGTTCCCCGCCAGCTTCGCTCCCTTGAAGCCACTGACGGCGATTCCGTCGCAGAGTTCTTTCCAGGGGCAGTCCTCGCAGGCTGCGCGGATGTCTCCGTGGCGGAAGGCGGTGCGCAGCATGGCCAGGCGGGCGCCGGTCAGCTCCAGAACGGCTCCGGGGACAACCGGCTCTCCCAGCAGCGGGGAGAGCTGCTGGGCGGCTTTCTGGTCGCGTTCGAGGACGCTTTCGTTGAAGCAGTGGCAGTCGCCGCCGGCGACCAGAGGGGCGCAGATGTCGTCCGGCCCGGAGACAATTTCGACCGGCTCACCGCCGGCAGCAAGCTGCCGGGTAAGCCGGTCGAAGTTCGCAATAAACTCCGGCGAATAGCCCTCGCCCTTGTACGTCAGCATGCACAGCAGATGATGCGGACGCAGACGAATCATGAGATCCCCCGCCTTAGACTGCAGGCTTGAAGGTACGCCGCGCCGCCATCACCGTGGCAGTCGCGAGGCCGGCCTTCACCAGCGCGCCGATCACGAAGGGCATCACGCCCGCGGCGATGGCCTTGTTCCAGCCCACCAGCGTCGCCAGCCATGCGGCTCCCATACCCAGGTTGATGACATTGCCCGCCAGCATCGCGCCCAGGTTGGCGGCGACACCGTTGATCCACTTGCGGTCAGTGAGCCAACCGATGAAGGCGGCCGTCACCGGGAAGCTTGCGAGGTAACCGGCAGTCGGTCCCATAAACACGGCAACACCGGCCGAGCCATGCGCCAGCACCGGCAGGCCGATCACCGCTTCCGCCAGCCATGCCAGCACGGTAATGGTTCCCAGCCGCGCGCCGAACAGAGCTCCTACCACCAGCACCGCATAGGTCTGCATGGTGATCGGCACCGGGAACATGGGCACGGCCAGCCACGACGAAGCCGCCAGGAAGAGCGTTCCCAGAGCGACCTTTACGACGGAGCGGGTCAGCGTGTTGGTTCCGGCATCAACGAATGGAGAGAGGCGAGCGCGAAGTTCCATGGGGATGATTGTCTCTCTTTTTCCAGCAGGGGAAAAGCTCCCCTGCTGGAAGTTAAAAGTTGAAAGTTAAAAGTTGAAGCGTTAATGCGTGGGTATGACATGCAGTGTGTGGCCACACGATACGAGTTACGTTGTGTAGCCGCGGCGTGGAATCGATCGATGTAATGCCGCCACGACCTTAACGCTTTAACTTGCAACTTTTAACTTGCAACCGCCCGCCACAAACCTTTCAATGTATCCAAAAAAATGGCGGCCCCGGAACACATCCATGTCCCGGGGCCGTGTTTGCAGATAAGGCCCGTAAGCCGAATTCTGTTCTAGACGGTCATTCCTCTAGGCGCCGCATTACTGCGGACACTCAACAGCAACCTACCCGCGAGTTTCGGCCCTTTGCGGCGAACCGCATTGGGAACCCACCTTAACGTGCCGGGCCGGCACGCGATGGCCCCTTCTGGGTCTTGAGCCATCTCCCCGCCTATTTGGTCTTGCTCCGTGTGGGGTTTACCTTGCCACAGCCATTACTGACTGCGCGGTGCGCTCTTACCGCACCTTTTCACCCTTACCCCGGTTGCCCGGGGCGGTATCTTCTCTGTGGCACTGGCCGTCCTGCACCCTTTACGGTGCAGTCCCGGACGTTATCCGGCACACCGCCCTATGGAGTTCGGACTTTCCTCTCCCGGCCGAAGCCGGCAGCGACCATCCGGCCCCATCTGCTGCTTTTTATTCTAAAGCGTTTTCCCTGTTGCCGGGTATCCCGAAAGGGCCGCAAAGTGGCGTTTTCATTGCGGAAAACGTCCCCTGGATGGGAGAGGCTCTAGAAAATACCCACAGGGAAAATGCTTCAGCGAACTTCTGCCGTGTTTCTGACGTACCCTTATCGAACAAAGATCACCCACCCATGGAATTCCGCGAAGCCATCAAGATCGCCCTGCAGTCGCTGTGGGCCAATAAGCTCCGTTCGGTACTCACGCTGCTCGGCGTGGTTATCGGTGTGGGCTCGGTGATTGCTGTCGTCACCCTGGTCAACGGCGCCAACGTCTACGTCGCCGAAAAGATCTACCGTTACGGCGCCGACGTCTTCACCGTCAGCAAGCAGCCGCGCGTCATCTCCTCGTACGACGAGTACTCGAAGTTCCAGAAGCGGAAGATCATCCGCCTGGAGGACTACCAGTTCGTCATGGAGCACTGCCGTCGCTGCCAGGCCGTGGGCGCGCTGCAGAATACGACCGGCAAGGTCGTCTCCGGAACTCATTCCACCACCGATACCGACATCCGCGGGTGGACCGCCTCCATGCCGCCTATGTACAACCTCAACATTGTGTCGGGGCGCAGCTTTACACCGACGGAGGAGGAGCACAACTCGCACGTCGCCATCATTGGGACCGACATTCAGGACAATGTTCTCGGCGGGAACGACCCGCTGGGGCAGGAGATTCGTGTCGACGGTGTTCCGTACACGGTGATCGGAGTCGGCGAAAAACAGGGCAAGAGCTTCGGGGCCAGTCAGGACAACTGGGTCGCTATCCCCATCACCGCCTACCAGCGCAGCTACGGTACCGCGAAGACCATCAC
>JAEKKE010000201.1 GCA_019510535.1 Acidobacteriota bacterium | reverse complement strand
CCTGGACTTAACTATGGAGAACAGGATTCCTCCGCCCATCAACAACGGAATCAGCATCGTCGTAACCAGAAAGGACTTGGTGCGGACGCGTTCCAGATACTCGCGCTTGGCGATCAGAAATATATTGCTAGGCATCGACATTGCCTCCTGCGCTGACTTCCTGAATAAAGATCTCTTCCAGAGTCGGTTCCATCACTTCAAAACGGGTAATGCGGGTCCCGGCGCTCACTGCTTGCGCAAGAATCTGCTGCGCTCCGCCCTCATCCTTCACCCTGATCTCAGCGGAGCCGTTATAGAGCTTCGCCTCTTCAATCGCCGGATCACGCAGAAAGCCCGTATCTCCCTCGAAGGTCATCTGTACGCGGTTGCGAGGATAGCGCGACTTCACCTCGCGCATGGTTCCGCTCAACACCGGCTTGCCACGCGAGATCAGACAGATGGCGTCGCACATCTTTTCGACCTGGTCCATGCGGTGCGTCGAGAAAAGGATCGCGCGACCTTCATTGCGGAGATCCAACATCGTTTCGATCAGCAGCGTCGCATTCACCGGATCCAGACCGCTGAACGGCTCATCCATGATGATCAGCTCCGGTTCATGCAGCAGCGTTGCGATGAACTGGATCTTCTGCTGCATACCCTTGGAGAGCTCTTCCGTCTTCTTGGGAATCGCCTCGGTAATCTGCAGCCGTTCGCACCACTCGTGGCTGCGCTTCAGCGCCGTCGCCTCATCCAGCCCTCGCAACTGTCCAAGAAAGACGAGCTGGTCGATGACCTTCATCTTCTTGTAGAGTCCGCGTTCCTCGGGCAGATAGGCGACCCGCTTCAGCGCGTCGCGCTTGAACGGTTCGCCAAAGAGCCGAACAACGCCAGAGTCCGGCAGCGTAATCCCCACCATCATGCGGATGGTGCTGGTCTTCCCCGAGCCGTTTGGCCCTAAAAGGCCAAACATGGTTCCGGGTTCGATGGAGAAGGAGAGGTCTTCGACTGCGACCTTTTTGTCATAAACCTTACGAACGTGTTCGAGCTGAACAATAGACATGATGTTCCTGAAGGAAGTTTACTAGTTGGCTGATTTCGAGGCCGCAAACTGTATCGTTTGCGCTTTCCTCAGGACCAGCGGCGGGCACGCAGGATAAACGGCAGCCGGCAACTACAATGCGATAAGACCTGATGTCCCCGGTGATGAAGACCCAGCCCGCCAGCCCCCGAACCAGCCAGCCCCCGCGTGAAGCCCAGACATTCGCTACGGACGTGAAGTTCGTCAAGGGTGTCGGCGAGCGCATCGCCACAGCTCTGAGAGAGCGCGGGGTACAGACGGTCGAGGACCTGCTCTACCATCTCCCCTTCCGGTATGAAGACCGCCTGCATCCACGCCATCTTCGCGAGTTAAAACCTGGGGAAATGGCGTCTGTCATCGGCGAGGTCCGCGGCTCAGCACTCCTTCGCACCAAGAAGATGCCAATCTTCGAGGTCACGGTCGGCCAGGGCCTCGATACGGTCAAATGCCTGTGGTTTCGCGGGACTTATCTGCAGGGGAAGTTCAAGGCCGGCCAGATGGTCGCGCTCTACGGGAAGGTCGAAGCCTCCAGCAGCCGAGCAGGCGCCTTCAAGATGATCCAGCCGCAGTTCGAGTTCCTGCCGGACGCCTCTGCCACCGGCGAAGACGCCGAGTTCGCGGCTCTCGAGGTCGGACGCATCGTCCCCGTCTATGAGTCGCTCGGCGGCACCACGGCCTGGGGCGCCAAGCTCGGCAGCAAATGGTTGCGCCGGGTGCTGTGGGACCTGCTCGCCGAGGTCAAAGACGCGCCGGAAACGCTCCCACTCGCGCTACGCGAACGGCTCAAGCTTCCGGGACGCATGGAAGCCCTGCGCGAGGTCCACTTCCCCAGCGAAGGCATCCGTCTGGAAGACCTCACCTATGCCCGCACACCGGCACTCCGCCGGCTTGTCTTTGAAGAGCTCTTCTATCTGGAACTCGGTCTTGAACTCAAACGCCGCCGCATGCGTGAGCGTGAAGGTATCGCCTTCCAGACCGGCACTGACGTTCGAGAGGCGTTGAAACAGATTCTCCCCTTCCACCCCACGGCCGCGCAGAAGCGGGTTTTGGGAGAGATCGTCGCCGATATGCAGCACCCGCAGCCCATGCGCCGGCTGCTGCAGGGTGACGTCGGCAGCGGCAAAACCATTGTCGCGCTGGAAGCCGCCATTGTTGCCATGGAGAACGGCTACCAGGCCGCTCTGATGGCTCCGACCGAGATTCTGGCGACACAGCACTATCTCTCCGCACGCAAGGTTCTCCAGAAGGCCACCAAAGAAGACGGTAATCGCCGCTACCGCATCACGCTACTTACCGGCTCCCTCGAGCCAGCGGAGAAAAAAGCGGCGCGCGGCAAGATCTATCGCGGTGAGACCGACCTGGTAATCGGCACCCATGCCCTACTTGAAGAAAAGGTCGACTTCGACCGGCTCGGCCTTATAGTCGTCGATGAACAGCATCGTTTCGGAGTGCAGCAGCGTTTCCGTCTGATGAAGAAATCGGGCGCGGCGGAGCCCGATGTCCTGGTCATGACCGCGACTCCGATCCCACGCACGCTGGCGCTCACGATGTATGGCGATCTCGACGTCTCCATCCTTGATGAGCTGCCTCCGGGCCGCACGCCCATCGTCACCCGTCGCGTAGAAGAACAGCGTTCCGCCGAGGTGTGGGATTTCGTCCGGAAGCAGGTCCAGGCTGGCCGCCAAGCCTATGTCGTGTATCCATTGATTGAAGGAACGAACGACGACCAGCCGGAACTGGACTTCGCGCACGATCCTCCTCCGGAAGAAGAAGCGGCTCCGAAGAAAGGTTCACGGAAAAAGCCCGGCGATCTGTCCAAGGCCAAGCTAAAGTCCGCCACTCAGATGTACGAAGAGCTCAGTGCCGGCCCACTTCGTGGTCTGCGTCTTGGATTGCTGCATGGCCGCCTCGATGCCGCCGAGAAAGAAGTCGTCATGGCCCGCTTCCAGCGCGGCGAGATCGATGTTCTACTCTCCACCACGGTGATCGAAGTCGGCGTCGATGTTCCCAATGCCACCGTCATGGTGATCGAACATGCGGAGCGCTTCGGCCTGGCACAGATGCATCAACTGCGTGGCCGCGTCGGCCGCGGCTCCGCGAAGAGCTATTGCATTCTGCTTACCGGATCGACGGTCTCGACCGAGGCCGATCAGAGGCTCGATGCCATGGTGCGCTCGCAAAACGGTTTTGAGCTCGCCGAGATCGATCTGGAGCAGCGCGGCCCCGGCGAGTTCTTCGGTACCCGCCAGTCCGGCCTACCCGAATTCCGCGTCGCCAGCCTGTTGCGCGACCGCGAAACCCTGGAGCTAGCCAAGCGCGAAGCAGCAAGCTTCGCCGTCAATGCGGAAGCGACGGAAGAAGAGAAAGAGACCGTCCGCACTCAGTTGAAACAGCATTGGCAACGGCACTATGGGTTGGTGGAAGCTTAGAAACAGTTGCCAGTTAACAGTTTCCAGTTGACGAGGTACCGCACGGGTTCGCGAAGCACCTTCAACACACCTCAATAACAACGGCACTTGCAAGCAACCTGTCACAGTAAGTTCATCCAACTGGCAACTGGCAACTGGCAACTGGCAACTGGCAACTGGCAAGCAACTGGCAACTGGCAACTGGCAACTGGCAACTGGCAACTGGCAACTGGCAACTGGCAACTGGCAACTGGCAACTGCCAACTGGCAACTGGCGTCAGGCCGTCGCCGGATACATCTCGGTCCGCTGCTGCTGCGGTGCGAGCGGCGACATCTGCACGACATGTTTCTTGGGTCCACGCTTGCGGGCGACCAGAATGCGCACGCGGTCCAGCAGCTCTGATGCCGAGTTCGCTCCCTTGGGCAGAAATGCATCGGCGGCTTCGTTGCGATCGGCGCTGGTGATTGTTCCTGACACCATCAGCGAGGGCAGCGCCGGATGAATCTCCTTGGCGCGACGGATGAGTGAGTTTCCATCCATCTGCGGCATGGTCAGATCGGTCAACAGCAGATCTACCGAACCCGGCAAGGCCTGGGTCAGCATCTCCAGTGCGTGATGGGGCGATTGGGTATCGAGTACGCGGTAGCCACGCGTCTCCAGAAGGAACTTCCGCACGGAAAGGGACTGTTCATTGTCGTCGACGCAAAGGATGGTTTTTTTGGGGCGCATTTTTTTAACTGTTTCCTTCGTGTTGCTCTGCGAACGAGCTGCTCTGGCGCCTGGGCAGCGCCGGTTGATGCGGTAGATTCCGCGGCGGGTATGCACTTGGACTCAGGGAAAGCAAGGCTCTCCCGCTGCTTTCGCACAGGGCGAAAACAGTGTCGTACCGTAGGCATACCGGGCCGCGGAGAGAGGGGATGCAGGCGAAAGCAGGTTGCCCTTCACCGTCGTCCGTAGGGTGGAAACGCTTGTGCCGCCGTCGCAGCCGCGTACCGCGGCTGCATGTGCTGGTGTGCGTTCGGGCCCCCAGGGATCGGCGCTGCGGCCTGCGCAGTGCCCCTCTCAGCTTCAGTTGTTTGTCAGATCAGAAACCCTGTGCGTCGGGGTGTTCCGTACCACGAACGCTTGGCAAGAGTACGAAGCCCTGAGGTGCGGCGCAATGGCGAAAGTAGAGCGAACATTCGCGGCCTTTCCACTTGCGGTTCCACCGCAATTGGTGGAACCGCCGTAGCTATTGGAGATTTCTACGATGTTGCATGTTGAAATGTGGCTTAAATTGACAGGAAAAACTGTCCTTTTGCAGCAGGAATGGTGCGGCCTGCAACATGAATTTCACACACCTTGCCGTCACGCACCTCTCCGCGAAGAAGCAACAGGCTCGGCCGCTGCATCTCCACCCCCTGCTCCATGACGATGCGGGCGCCGGAAGCGACCGCTCCGTGACGCACCAGGTAACTGATGGCGCACCCGGCGGCGGATCCGGTAGCCGGATCTTCCCCGTTGTAAAACTGCATGCGGGCATGCCAGTCTGCGTTTCCGTCTTCCACAGGAGCGATGCAGTAGAAGAACTTCGCGTCCGACGCCGCCAGGTACTGCTGTGCCACCCGCTGATTGACCGCAAGCCTTCCTGCCGCTTCCACCGACCGCAGGGGGACGATGCAGAAGGCCATTCCTGTGCTCGCCGTCTGCGGCTCCAGGTCCGGATGCAGATCGTCTACGGTGAGCCCCAGAGTGGCCGCGATGGCCTCCCGTGTGTGCATCTGACCGAACTCCGGGTCGCGCTGCCTCATCTCCCCAAAGACGCCCTCCTCGCCCTCCACAGGCGCCGTAAAGCGCACCGGAATCGGTCCGACCGGGAGATCCAGCGTGATGACCTCCTGTCCACGCAGGACGGGATGGTTCCGATAGATCCAGCTAGCTGTGCCCAGCGTCGGATGTCCAGCAAAACGCAGCTCTTCCTGGGTGGTAAAGATCCGGACCAGCACACCCTGGTCGCGCTCGGTCGCTTCGTCCCGCGGCACGATGAATGTTGTTTCTGAGAGGTTGGTCTCCCGTGCCAGCCGCTGCATCTGCTCGGTCGTCAGATCGCGGGCGTCGGTAAAGATCGCCAGTTGATTCCCCTCCAGCGCCGCCTCCGCAAAGACGTCGACTTGCTCCCAGTCCAGTGCACGCATACCGCTACTCCTCTCGCTCATACGCCCATTGTTGCAAAGCCCGTCGTCCCCTCTTCAGACAGGCGCATCCCCTTGAAAGTGCGGCCAACAGGTGGCGAAGTAGATTCGTTTCAGGCCCGAAACGAACCTGGGCAGATACAGGAGCCTAATTTTTCACCTGTTTACGGCTTTTCCCTCTTGCTATCAAAGTCACCGGTCGTTACTTTGTGGTCAATGGCTGACATGCAGACAATCCTTCCACCCCTTCCCTCCGAACCGGAGCCTGCTTCTATGAACATCGGAGCTACGATCCGCGGATTCCGCCTACAGAAGGGAATGTCCCAGGGCGATATCGAGAAGCGCACCGGGCTACTTCGCTGTTATCTGTCACGCGTGGAGAACGGGCACACGGTTCCGTCCCTGGAAACACTGCAAAAGATCGCTCAGGCACTCGATCTGCCCCTGAGCCAGTTCTTCGCTGAAGACAGTGTCGGCCGCGAGATGAGCACCCTGAATCTCTCCGAAGACGAGATTCGCTTCCTCACCCAGATCCAGCGCTACTCAGCCAACCTGTCCGACTCGGACCGCAAGCTCCTTCTCGCCATGGTCCGCAAGTTCGCTCAGACCGCGCTGAGCTAGCCTCACACCGTCAGCCAAAGTTTCTACAACCACCCCCGGATCCCGGGGGTATTTTTTTGCTCATCGATATCGGGATCTCACTGATTTGCCGGGATTAGCACCGCGTTCCCACCGCGCCTCCTATCATAGAGAGATGAAGACGCGATCCCCTCTCTATGTCACCTCGCTCATCGCGGGGGCTTTCTTCATGGAGAATCTGGATGGAACCATCATCGCCACCGCGCTTCCCCAGATGGCGAAAAGCTTCCACACCGGCGCTGTCAGCCTGAATATCGGCATGACGGTCTACATGCTGACGCTGGCCGTCCTGATCCCTATCAGTGGATGGGTGGCCGACCACTTCGGCGCCCGCACGGTCTTTGCGACCGCAGTATCGCTCTTCACCCTGGCCTCCGTGCTCTGTGCCGGAGCGCACTCCTTGACGCAGTTCACCCTGATGCGCATCCTGCAAGGCATCGGCGGCGCCATGATGGTTCCGGTCGGCCGCCTGATCGTCCTGCGCGAGACACCGAAGGATCGCCTCGCGCAAGCCATCGCCTACATCAGTTGGCCGGGGCTGACTGCCCTTGTCCTCGGGCCCCCGCTGGGCGGCTTCATCACGACCTACTTCAGCTGGCACTGGATCTTCTTGATCAACGTGCCCTTCGGGATCGCGGCTCTCATCCTGGCGATGCTTTGGATTGAAAACACCCATGTCCACGAACGGCACCCGTTCGACTGGGGCACCTTCATCCTGGCAGGTATTGCCTCTGCCGGCTCTGTCTACGCGATGGAGAAGTTCGGCGAAGGCGAATCCGGATGGGTTATGCCAGCAATGACGTTGGCGTTCAGCCTGACCTGCGGCGTCTTTGCGATTCTGTATGCCCGCCGGCGGCCAAAGACCTCTCTCATCGACTTCGACTCGATGCGGAACAAGACCTACTCGCTCTCCATCTATGGAGCGAGCGCCTTTCGCGTGGGAGTCATGGCCCTGCCGTTCCTGCTCCCACTCATGTTTCAGATTGCATTCCGGCTGAGCGCCTTTCGCAGCGGCCTGTATCTGCTTGCGCTCTTTGGGGGCGACTTCAGTATGAAGTCGATCGTGCTGCCGCTGCTGCGCTCCTTCGGCTTCCGCCGCCTGCTGATCGTTAACGGCCTCATCACCGTGGGCACCATCGGCCTGTGCGCTCTGCTGACGCCGGGCACGCCTACCGCTCTGCTGCTCTTCATCCTGTTTATCCACGGAGCCTGCCGGTCGCTGGAGTTCA
>JAEKKE010000076.1 GCA_019510535.1 Acidobacteriota bacterium | reverse complement strand
TCCCGGCAGTTAATCCGCCGGGGTTCGCGGTGCCTTCGGTACTTCAGACCATCACCGAATCAATTATTTGATGCGGTGACACTCAGGTTGGGTGCCGCTCAAACGCCGGAACACCGCCCACATCTACTACTTCCAGTAGTGTAGCCGCTTGCCTAAAACCCTACTGGATGGCAACTTACCGCCCACCATACCAGTAAATGGCTGCACCATCTACTGTGAAAATCCGGGTATCTAACCCGAAGTGCCGACACATTCCCAACTCAGGAAAACTCCGCCGATATAGATATGGACGCGGAGCTCACCCCAAATGTGATGAACGTCAGGCTTGACTTTTGATTTGACAGAAAATTCACACCGATGGCAACATCTCCCCATAACCGCAAACCAAAAGGGTTCCTGAGAAAGTGCATTCGCTTTTTTGGTGAGGTGTCTTTCGCTGGAGCCACGAGTTGTTGCCGGGAACATCCCGGACTGTTGTGACGCTATACCGAAGTGAGCCGTGCTCCGCGAGGAGCAGGGTGAAGTCGATCGTCAGTCCCAGGCAGTGTAAGCAGTTTCTCGTTTTATCGGTACAACCGAAGTCTTTTGCGTGAGGGTTCGCACCTTCCTCCCCGTGGTGTCTCTGGCCTCCGCGGCCAAGAAGAACCCGGCCTTCACGCTTTCGCTGACGTGCGCCTGAACGTCCCGGGCGCAAGCAGTCGTGTCTCTACCGCTTTGCCAGGAGGATTCCGTGATTGTTCATCTGTTTCGACTCCGTGCCCTCGTTGCGCTGTTCGCTGTAGCGTTGTTCTGTACCTCTGCGCTTCCGGCGCAGACCAACTATGGCGGTGTTCGCGGTCTCGCGACCGATGCCACCGGGGCGGTGGTGGCCGGCGCCGTGGTTACGTTGACCGACGAAAGCACCAACATCTCTCGTTCGGCCGTAACGACCAGCGCCGGAGAATATACCTTTGCTGCCGTCGATCCTGGAAATTACTCGGTGACGATTTTGGCTCCGGGGTTCACCAAGCTGACGCAGACGCATGTTCTGGTAACGATTGGAGTTACCACTACCGTCGATATGGGGATGAAGACTGGTTCAACGGCGGAGACGGTGGAAGTCACGGCGGAAGTTCCCCTGATCGATACTGCGTCGGCTTCCAACGGCCAGACCTTTGATCAGCAGAAGCTGCAGACGTTGCCCAACATGGGCCGCAACCCCTTCCTCTTTACCAAGCTTGATACGAACGTGACTTTTACCGGCGACCCGCGTTTTGTGCGTTTTCAGGATCAGTCTGGATCGTCGCAGCTTTCCATCGCAGGCGGCCCAACCGGGACCAACAACTATCTTCTGGACGGTGTTCCGATCACAGACTCCACCAACCGGGCCGTGATTATCCCTTCGCTGGAGGCGACGGGAGAGATGAAGCTGCAGGCGAACACGTTTGACGCGGAGATGGGACGAACCGGCGGCGGTATGTTCAATACCTCGCTGAAGTCAGGCTCGAATACACTTCACGGCACTCTGATGGGCCTGACGCGCCAGACCAATTGGACCGCAAACAGCTGGGCTTATAACCGTACTCCCTACGTTGTGAACGGCGTTACGGTAGCTCCGCAGACACCACGCGGAGCGGCTGAATGGTATAGCTATGCCGGCGCGCTCGGAGGTCCGATACGCATTCCTGGTCTATATAACGGAAGAGATCGCACCTTTTTCTGGGTGACTGAAGAGGGATATCGTCAGCGTTCACCGCTTTCCAGTACCGGCGCCCGGTTTCCGACGGCGCTGGAGCGGACCGGCGACTTCAGCCAGAGCGGCGTAACGCTGTATGACCCATACGCTGCGCCGACCGGAACGAATCGTACCGTCATCATTCCGAATGCGAAGATTCCTTCTTCCTATCTGTCTCCGGCTGGCTTGAAGATTGCCGCAGCTCTTCCGCTGCCGACCACGACGTCCGCGACGGGTAACAACACCTTCGGCAACGATACTCTTGGAGATCGCGCTGATGAATTCAGTCTGAAGCTTGATCACCAGATCACAAAATGGTGGGGAGCGGCGGCTTCTTATCTTCACTATGGATCCAAAGAACCATCGGGTAACGTCTACCAGATCCCGTACTCGACTGCGAACCTGTTGTACCGCAAAGTTGACGCGATCAATGTAACGAGCGTGGTCACACTGAGCCCCACTATGGTGCTGAATGCAGGATGGGGTTTCAATCGGTTCCCGAACGAGAGCAAACGTATCCATACGGGCTATGACCAGACGCAGCTTTTTCCGTCGGCGTATGTTTCACAGCTCAGCTCGAAGACCTTCCCTACGATCACGACCTCGGGCGGAACGACAAGTGTGCTGGGCGGCAGCGATTCGGGTCCCTCCGATTACTTCTCGCGTAGCTTTGTCGTCGGTTTGTCCAAGAGCTATGGAAAGCACACGTTCAAGACGGGCTATGTCTTCCGCTCGATCTCGAATGTTTTGTGGAGCACCAGCTCGGGTGGCGGTTCCTTCACCTTCACCGGCGGATATACCAACTCAACTAACGTAGCCAGCACGGCGACCGGAAAGGTGGGGTCCGATATTGCGGATATGCTGATGGGCCTGCCGAACTCGGCCAGCCTGGGAGTTACACCCGGCTCCTTCCAGTTCAATACCAAGTACAACGCGGTGTATGGCCAGGATGACTTTCGCGTGAACCAGCGTCTGACGCTGAATATGGGAGTCCGTGTCGAAATGGAGCCTGGCTTCCATGAGGCGAACAACAGGCTGACGATCGGGTTGGATCCGCTGGCGGTTTACAACTACGGATCGCTGACTAATTTGCGCGGTGGTGTTCAGTATGCAGGCATCAACGGCGCAAAGACCTATACCAGCGACTACAGCTCATTCAAGGTGGCTCCGCGCGTCGGTGTCGCCTACGGCATTTTGCCGAAGATGACGGTACGCGGCGGCTTTGGCGTCTTCTTCGCTCCTTCCAGCTTCAGTCCGACGACTAACTATTCTCCGGGGTATGCGCCTTCGGCGTCTTACAGCGGTCCTTCCGGTGTCGCGGCGCTGCCGGCGAACTCTCATCCGCTCGATGCTCCGCAGAACCTTTACAGTGCTTCAGCGCTCGTGCCCTCCGGAAACACGCTTGGATATGCGGCGGGTATCGGTGGAAGCCTTAACTTCATTGATCCGGCGCGACGTTCACCGTTCGTCTATCAGTACTCGGCTGATATTCAGTACGAACTGCCAGGCGGTTTTGCTCTGAAAGTTGGTTATGTCGGAGCTCACGGCCGGAACCTTGCCAACAGCTTTAACTACAACCAGATCTCCTCGCAGACACGCGCCGCGAATGGATTTGCGTATGTTTCCGGTCCCGATGCCGGCGTAAAGACCGCAGCAGCCGCGCCGAACTCGACGAACCCGATCGGAAAGGCGGGTGAATACAACGGTGTTTCGTCGGGGCTGGCAACTACGGTTACGAATCCGTACTACATCTCCGGTGGGAATGGTCTGCTGGCCCGAACGACGATTACACGGGCACAGTCGCTGCGGCCGTTTGCGCAGTTCACGGATGTTACTTACGCGTCTTCTCTGGGGGGCACCCGCTATAACTCGCTCGCAGTGAAGTTGCAGAAGCGCTTTACTCATGGCTTGACCATGATGGGCAATCTCGATATGGAGTGGGCGCGTTCGACGACTGGTTCTCCGCGGCGATTCACTTTCAATGGCACCTACGAGCTGCCGTTTGGACGCGGACGCCAGCACCTGGCTAACATCAACCGCGTCATGGATGTCATTGTCGGCGGATGGAACTACAACCACGTCATGATCGTCCAGTCGGGTTCTCCCCTGGCGGTGACGCAGACCAGTAGCAGCACGGACGCAGGCTACGGCGCACAGCGCCCGTCTTTTGCACCGGGCGAGGATGCTCACAGCGTTTGCAGTGGTGGCTCGTTGTTGCAGCGTCTTTATGCCAATAAGTTTATGGCTACCGGTGCTTACGCCTATGGCAACGTGCCGCGTACGCTGCCGTGCCTTGGACCCGGATACTTCAATTCAGACATCTCCGTGAACAAGAAGTTCCACGTTACCGAACGGGTCTCGGCAGAGTTCCGCGCGGAGGCGCTCAATGCCTTCAACACGGTACAGTTGGCTGCGCCCGGCTCAAGCAATATCACCAATGGCAGCTTTGGCACGGTCAACTCGCAGATTGGCTTCAACCGCCTGATCCAGATGGGAGGAAGAATCCAATTCTGACAAGGAGCAGGGATGGCCTATCACCTGATGCAGAACGGCTCCGCCTAGGCGGAGCCGTTCTGCTGTCTGCTGATCCGTCTTTGTGTAAAGATGGTTCCACCATGGGCCTTCTGCTGAAGAACGGTGAGATCGTTACGGCGACCGAGCGCTATGTCGCCGACGTCTATGTTGCAGGTGAGACCATCGCCCGCATCGGACAGAACCTGGATGTCCCTGCCGGCACGGAGGTGATCGATTGCACGGGAAAGTTTGTCTTTCCGGGCTTTATCGATCCTCACGTCCATATCTATCTTCCGTTCATGGGAACCTTCGCCCGGGATACCTACAGGACTGCCTCGGTCGCCGCTCTGACCGGCGGGACGACGACTCTGATTGAGATGTGCTGTCCCTCGCGTGGCGAGGATGCGCTGGAAGGGTACAAGCTCTGGAAGTCAAAGGCAGAGGGGCAATCGGCGTGTGACTATGCCTTCCACATGGCGGTCAGCCGCTTTGACGAGGGGACGGAGGCACAGCTTCGCGAGATCGTTGCCGACGGAACCACGAGCTTCAAGATATTTCTTTCTTATAAGAACTTCTTCGGCGTGACCGACGACGAGATGTACCAGACGCTGAAGCTGGCGCACGATCTGGGCGTGATTGTCACAGCCCACTGTGAGAACGCGGAGCTGGTGGGCCGTCTGCAGCAAAAGCTCCTCTCCGAAGGGAAGACCGGGCCGGAGTGGCACGAGCCCAGCCGCCCGGAAGTCGTGGAGATGGAGGGAACGACACGTTTCTGCACTTTCCTGGAGACGACGGGGGCCAGAGGCTATGTCGTCCATCTCTCGTGTGTGCCTGCGTTGAAGGCGGCGTCCAATGCGAAGAAGCGCGGCGTCAAAGTTTCCGTCGAGTCAGTGCTGCCGCATTTTCTTCTTGATAAGACCATGGCGGAACGCCCGGGCGTCCAGGGCATGAAACACGTTATGTCGCCTCCGCTGCGGCAGAAGCACAACCAGCGGGCATTGTGGGAGGCTCTGGCGGCAGGTGAGGTCGATACGGTTGGAACCGATCACTGTCCGTTCACCACAGAACAGAAGCTGATGGGGAAGGACGCATTCACCGCGATTCCCAACGGCATTCCGGGCGTGGAAGAGCGGGTGCCGCTGATCTACACCTATGGCGTCAGCCGGGGAAGTCTCAGTCTGAACCGGTTTGTCGATGCGCTGAGTACGAGGCCGGCAAAGCTCTTCGGGCTCTATCCGAAGAAGGGAACCATTGCCCTGGGAAGCGACGCTGATCTGGTCGTGTATGACCCTGCTTATCGCGGAACGGTTTCTGCAAAGACACACAAGACCAACACCGACTACAGTGGCTTTGAAGGATTCGAGGTCGACGGCCGGCCCTCCCTGGTGACGGTGCGTGGTGAGGTACAGGTCCGCGATGGGGAGTTTGTAGGGACAATCGGCCGGGGTCAGTTCCTGCGCCGGAAACCGGAGCTGCCGCATGCCGATTAATCCGAAACGCATGCTTACCGATCTGCGGGAGCTGCGCTCGCTGACCGCTGACGAGGAGGGGGCTCAACGTGTGGCGTGGACGCCCACCTGGTTGAAGGCCCGGACCTGGTTCTACGAAAAGCTGAAAGTGCTTCCGGTCACGCAACATCTGGATGCTGCCGGCAATAACTGGGTGACGCTTCCGGGCAAGAGCGGGAAGACGCTGGTTCTTGGCAGCCATCTGGACTCCGTTCCAAACGGCGGATGGCTCGACGGCTGTCTCGGCGTGTTGTGCGGCCTCGAGATTCTGCGTGGTCTCGATGAAGACTATGACGGCAAGCCGCCGTTTACTGTTCGGCTGGCGGATTGGGCAGACGAGGAAGGTGCGCGCTTTGGCCGCAGTCTGTTCGGTTCATCCGCTTTCGCAGGAACGCATACGATCGGAGCCGATCGTGTGCGGAGAGACCGTGACGGCGTCACCTTGGAAGATGCGTTGCGGCAGTGTGGCGTGGATGTCGAGAAGATTGGTGGCGCCTCCGTCGAGCGTGGCGACATAGCTGCATATCTCGAGCTGCATATCGAGCAGGGGCCCGTGCTGGAGCGCCTGGGGCTGCCTCTCGGTGTCGTGCTCGGAACGAAAGGCGTCGAGCGTCACGCGATCACCTTCCCTGGGCAGGAGGCGCATTCGGGATCGACATCAATGGGCGATCGCCATGATGCGCTAGCTGCTGCTGCCAAGCTGGCGCTTGAGATTCGCTCCATTGCGGGCAAACATGCGGATGCGGTGTGCACCATGGGCAGCGTGAAGACCTTCCCCGGCATCGTGACGGCGGTAGT
>JAEKKE010000075.1 GCA_019510535.1 Acidobacteriota bacterium | reverse complement strand
TACCTGGAATCCAAGGGCATGGTGCGCCGCACCCACGGCGGCGCCATTCCTCCGCAGGGCAGCATCCTGCAGGATCTCTCCTTCCGCGAGAAAGAAAAAAAGCAGTTCAAGGAAAAGCAGCGGATTGCCAAAGCAGCCTCTGCGCTTGTGGAAGAAGGCACATGTGTCCTGCTGGACTCGGGCACCACAACCACCGCCATTGCGCAGGAGCTGAAGCGGTTCTCGCACTTAACGGTGATCACCAACGCGGTCAACATCGCCGCCGAACTCTCCGGGACGGACTTCGAGGTCATCATCACTGGCGGCACCCTGAGGAAGAACTCCTTCTCTCTGGTAGGCCCGCAGGCAGAGGATATGTTCCGCGAGGTTCACGCGGATATTCTCTTCCTCGGCGTCGACGGCTTCGACACGGCCATCGGCGTCATGACACCCAATATGCTTGAGTCGCGCGTGAACCGCGCCATGGTCAAATGCGCCACGCGTGTAGTCGCGGTCTGCGACTCCACCAAGTTCGGCCACCGCAGCCTGGCGCTGATCGTTCCTCCGACAGCGATCCACACCGTAATTACAGACGATCAGATCCGTGATGAAGATGTGGAAGCGCTGAAAGCATTAGGTATTGAAGTCATCATCGCCTGAACCTAATTGCCTATTGCGGAAACAGGTTGAGCGCGTTGTCGCGATAGATCTTCTTCAGCACATCGTCCGGCAGATAGAGCCCGTAGATGTTCCACCGTCCCTGCCTTGAAGCGTGAGACGGGTACTCGAAGTACTCATCGTCCGTTTCCAGGAAGCGGTAGTAGAGCCGGTACATCTCGACCTCGGGCAGCAGATCGGTGCCGAACAGAATGCGATCGGCATACTTCAGGAAAAATCTGCGAGCTGCATACGGCTGGCGGCCCAGCTCCGGCGTGCGGGCGCTGATGTCGATCATCAGGTTTGGCAGCGCCTCCATCTGCTCTGCGAGATAGGCCAGGTCTTCGCCGGACTCAGCACAGTGTGCTCCCACAAAGGTGATCGAAGGGTGACGCGCAATCACACGGTTCCGCTGTTCGAGCAGCTCGCGCTTGCTGAAGGGTGAATTGCTGAAGCCCCAGTCAGGATGAGCGGCGAGCTCTTCATAACGCTCGTTCTTCGCATCGATGGGATCGAAGAAAGCACTCGGATCAGCGGTGTGAAACATGACCGGCAGGCACAGCTTTTCACACTCCTCGAAGATGGGGGTCAGACGTTCGTCATCGATACGCAGCAACTTGCCGTCGCGGTCGCGCACGGAAAGTCCAAGGTCCTTCCAGAACTTAATACCGATCGCTCCGTGTTCTACCAGGCGATGCAGACGAGCGATGGCTATCCGGGCAAAGTCATCGCGTTCGACGCCGTGCCAATCCATCCACCCTATGCTTGCAAAGCGATCCGGAGCTGCCTGATGAAACTTGTCGAGCAAAGCGATCGCACGATCACCGACCTGCATGGTGATATTGACGACGCGTTCGACGCCGCATGCATCCATGATGCGCAATACCTCGGCAGGCTCCATGGAGTCGAGATGGTTGTGATAATCGATGACTGGAAACTTCGGCTTCAACGGAGTCCGCACGGGCGTTACCAGGGACGACCGCGGCTGAAACTCGCCTAGTGGAAGATCGACACGCGCCACCGCGCTCACCATATCGACGAACTTGTCGCTGCCTGCCATGCTTCCTCCGATCTCTCACGCTCCGTAAATATGCCGTTTCTCAGGCTCAGGGAATATGCTGCGCCAGAAATGCCTTCCGAAACTCTGCATCGCGAAAGGCCTCAGTTCCGCCGGGACGCTGCGTTGAAAGCGCTGCCGCGACATTGCCCATCGCCGCACAGATCGGTAACGGTTCCTCTGCCAGAAAGCCTTTCAGAAAACCCGCATTGAAGCTATCCCCTGCACCGATGGTATCCACTGCGGCCACAGGAATCGCGGGAACGCGCCAGCACTGACTTCCCTGCCACACGACTGAGCCTGACCGTCCCTGCTTGACGGCAACCACAGGCACGCGCCGCGCCAGGCGGCCGATCGCCTCGTCCAGATTGTCGCAGCGGGTCATGCGGCGGGCCTCATCGTCGTTCGGCAACAGAAGATCGATGGAATCGAGCATGTGATCGAGCACGCCGCCCCATTGATCATCCGGGTCGTCGTTCGTGTCGAGAGAGACTGTACAACCTTCAGAGCGCAGCTCGCGGCAAAGCTCGGGCAGCCCGGCATGTAAACCACGCTGCAAAAACAAGGAGGAGATATGCAGGTGCTTTGCCTGGCGAAGATACTCCCGATCAATCTCCTCAGCCGTAAGCTCCGCCATAATTCCCGGGTACGTAAGGATGCGACGTGTCGCGCCATGGTGCAGCAGAATCGTCACCCCGGTCTGCGACTGCGCTTGCACTACATCGCGCGGCAGGTCGACACCCGCTTCGTACAACCGCTCCAGCGCAATGGCGCCCAGAGGATCGCCTCCCACCCTGGTGATAAAGCCGACCCTGCAGCCCAGCATGGCGAGGTTGTGCGCCAGGATCGAGGACGAGCCACCGAGCGTCATACGGAAGTCTTTTGCCAGCACCTCCCGCTCGAAGGGCAGTTCCTCATCGAGACCGTACAGAATCAGGTCGAGGTTGGTTTCACCGAGAACGACAAGGTCGAGCGCAGGCATCTTCAAAGAGTAACGACACGGCTGAGATTGCGCGGGTTATCAGGGTCGAGGCCCTTTTCCAGACCGCGGTAGCTACCCATCAACTGTCCCCACACCACATATACAATCATGCGCGCCAGCTCGGGCACCGGCAGATCGAGCTCGATGACCAGGTCGGCAAAATGCCGCAGCTCAGGCGTGGCCAGGTTTGCAATCGCCAGCGTACGGCTGCCAAGCTCCTTCATCTCACGAAGCACGGCAACCTCGGCGTCGAAGGCCGACTCAGAGAGCAGCGCAGTAACAACCGTATCGGGCCCGACGATGGACTTCGGTCCGTGGCGGAACTCGAGTGTGTGGAAGAACTGGGCGTAGCTGGACGAGGACTCCATCACCTTCAAGGCGGTCTCCTGAGCAATCGCATAAAGCGGCCCCTGCCCCAGGAAGGCAAAGTCTTCAACCGGCGCCTTGGCGAAAGCCTCCACCTGCGGTCCATAAATCTCCAGAAGACGCTCGAGGTGATCGGGCAACGCGCGCAGCGCCAAGAGGAAGGCTTCGTCCCCTGCCAGGACCGCTGCCAGATATTGCAGGCCAAGCACCATGGAGGTGAACGACGCCGTCATCACCGTGCTCTCTTCCACGACCGGAAACTTCAGCACGCGAGGTGTCATCTGTTCCAGCTCGCGACCGTCGCAGGTTACAGCAAGAAAATCGACACCTTTGCTCTGTAACAGAGCAGCAACCTGCAATACTTCAGAGGTATGTCCTGAGCGTGAGATCAGAATGGGGAAATAACGGGAGGCATCCTGCGGCAACGTCAGCGCTGGAAAAAGCAGAATCTCAGAAGCCGGCACCGCCCGGGCCGGGACGCCGAGCAGCGAGGTCACACTCGCGGCAGCCGCCTGGGCGAGATAGAAACTGGTTCCACAGCCGACAAAGACCCATTCCTTCTTCTCAGGCTCGCACCCTTGCACCAGCACACGCAGATCAGCAGCGGCCAGGGTCTGCAGGCAGTCGCAAGCTGGCTAGACACTCCAACGATGCTAGCATCAAAAGAAACATTAAGTAATAAAACGAAACACGCGGCCTGCCGTCCGGATATTCAGGAGGGCGGCGCAACCAGACAACATTCTTTGTTCGATTACGTCAGCCGGAGAATCCATGGGTCGTTCTAATTCCACGACAGCTTTTTACACCTATCTTTTGTTGTCCGTTGCCGGCCTGGGCGGACTGTTATACGGCATCGATATTGGCATCATCTCAGGCGCATTGTTGTACCTGGAAAAGGCGGTCGATCTAACGATTAGCCAGTCGTCGATCCTTGTGGCTGCTGTCCTTGGTGGAAGCACATTGTCCTCTTTGATCGCCGGCTTCATGGCTGAATGGTTCGGCCGTAAAAAGATGATCCTCGTCAGCGGCGTGCTCTTCGTTCTGAGCATCGTGCTGATCGTTTTGTCGCAAGGCTTCTGGTCGCTGCTCTTCGGCCGCATTCTGCAGGGCCTCAGCGGCGGCATTATCGGCGTTGTGATTCCGTTGCATCTGGCCGAGAGCCTTCCGCCCTCCACGCGCGGACGTGGCTCGGCTATCTTTCAGTTCCTCCTAACCGTAGGGTTTGTGGTCGCGGCAGGTATCGGCGTGCACTACAGCCGTGGAGCTGAGCAAGTTATCGCCACCGCCAAAGGCAACGCCTCGGTTATTCGCGCGGCACAGGATCATGCCTGGCGCGGTATGTTTCTCTCGCTTGTTTATCCCGGTTCCCTCTACCTGTTTGGCGCCTTCTTTGTCAGCGAGTCGCCGCGTTGGCTCCACAGCCGCGGCCGCCGCGAGGAGGCGCGGACCGTGCTTGAAAAGATCGTCGTTCCCGCAGAAGCGGAGCGCGAGATACGCGAGATGGATTCAGTGGTAGCACCGGAGCCCGGGTCATCGTCGAAGCCTGTCTTTGCCGGATCTCTGCTGCAGCGCAAATACGTCGTGCCCTTTGTTCTTGCCTGCGTGATCCTCGGCTGTAACCAAGGAACCGGCATCAACTCCGTACTCAGCTACCTCTCAGTCATCCTGAAGCAGGCGGGAATGTCAGCCACTGAAGCCACACGCGGCGATTTCGCAGTGAAACTGCTCAACTGCCTGATGACAGTGGTCGCTGTTGCCCTGGTCGACCGAAAAGGCCGCAAATTCCTGCTCATGATAGGGACCGGAAGCATTGTGCTGGCACTAGGCATCGGTGGACTGTTCTTCCGCGCTTCTGAAGCCAAGCGCATTGAAGTCGTCGATCAGGTCCGCCCGCTGATACAGGGTAACCACTTGAGCGTCTCTCCTGAGTTCGTCCGCGCTAAAGGCGGCGATAGCGCCCTGACGGTGCTGTACAACTATGGCGATGGAGAGAAGCTAGCCACCCTGAGCTCAAACGACAAGGAAGCGCTGCAGGTCGCACCCGAAAAAGCTAAGCCCAATGCTCCGCTGACGATCACCCGCGCCTTCGTCGCTCCCCTGCCCTCGCGCCAGACCGCATGGCTGATCGCATTCAGTCTCGCATTCTTTATTGCCGGCTACGCCGTCGGTCCGGGAGTCGTCGTTTGGCTGGCTCTCTCCGAGCTGATGCCGACCCGCATCCGTTCCGTTGGTATGGGCATTGCGCTGCTCATCAATCAGGGCGTCTCCACTACGATCGCCGGGGTCTTCCTGCCGGTCGTCTCCTCACACGGCTACGCTGCCATGTTCTTCTTCTGGGCCGCCTGCAGCCTGGTCTACTTCCTGACTGCCACCTTCTTCCTACCGGAGACCAAGGGACGAACCCTCGAAGAGATCGAGGCCATCTTCGCCGGAGAGAAGCATACCGAGATGCCGGAAACGGCCGGATAATCGACAGCAGGTCTCAGAACACAGAAGGGCCGGCAAGATGCCGGCCCTTCTTCATTGGCAAACAGTTGTGACCCGCATCACAGATCGAAAGGTCAGGAACTCGATACAGTACCGCTATCGATGGTCGAAAAG
>JAEKKE010000074.1 GCA_019510535.1 Acidobacteriota bacterium | reverse complement strand
AGAATGAACGCGACCTTCGGCAGATCGTAATGGACGAAATCACTTGCCTGCTCATGCCAGTTGCGTCCTACCTGCAGGGTACGAACTTCTTGCGGGGCGAAGATCGAAAGGTGCATCATAAGCTTCTATTTCATCACGGTGGTTTCGAAGGGGGTTCCCATGAAAGTCACGCGTATTCTGCTTCTCAGTCTGCTTATGACGGCCTCGGTGGCCCAGCAGGGCGGCAATACCGGTGGCTCGCGCGGCGCCCGGCCTGGGCCAACGACGACGATGCCGGATGTCACGATGGGAGCGCCGGATGACCGCCCAGGGACCTTCGACGCGACCATGGAGAATCAACGGGCCAAAATGCGTAACGAAGATCGACAGAAACGGCTGGTGGAAGACACTCACAAGCTGCTGACGCTGGCCAATCAGTTGAAGGAAGAGGTAGACAAGTCCAGCAAAGACACCATGTCGATCACTGTCATCAAGAAGGCGGAGGAGATCGAGAAGCTGGCTAAGTCCGTCAAGGAGCGGATGAAGGGGTAACAGTGCTCCCCGCGGGCGGTTAGGAGATCGCGAGCAGGCAAGCGCAGAGATACATGATCGTAAATAAGAGGTTGTGACGCATCATCTAGTCCTTCGCGAAACGGCGGGTTGACCCTCAGGGGGAGTCATCGGCAATCGTGGGATTTGCAATAGGGCCAAAGCGTTACAATCGA
This sequence comes from Acidobacteriota bacterium, assembly GCA_019510535.1. Lineage (GTDB taxonomy): Bacteria > Acidobacteriota > Terriglobia > Terriglobales > Acidobacteriaceae > Terriglobus. The sequence goes on along the minus strand of JAEKKE010000074.1, from coordinate 3,216 downwards.
GAAGCAGAAATTACGATGCCTCGCAACGCCGCCGCAGCTACGACCCCGAAGCAGGCCGCCGATTATGGTGGCCTGAGCGCCGACCAACTCGTCGAGTTCTACCGGTATATGTATCTGTCGCGGCGCATTGACGACCGCGAAATTCTGCTGAAACGACAACAGAAAATCTTCTTCCAAATCTCCTGCGCCGGCCATGAGGCTCTGCAGGTGGCGGCGGGTTTTGCCCTGAAGCCGAGCTACGACTGGTTTGTGCCGTACTACCGTGACCGTGCCATCAGCCTGGTCCTGGGACAGACCGCGGAGGATCAGCTCCTGCAGGCGGTCGGCGCTGCAACCGATCCCCAGAGTGGGGGACGTCAGATGCCCTCCCACTGGACCAGCAAAAAACTCCATATCGTCAGCCCATCGTCCGCAACCGCAACCCAGTGCCTCCACGCGGTCGGCATAGCAGAAGCGGGACGATACTTCAGCAATCATCCGGAAGCGGCGTCAAAGGTTGACGGAGACTACCGTCAGTTCAAGGATGTCGTTTTTTATAACGACGAGGTTGCTTATACCTCGATCGGCGAGGGTTCCACCTCCCAGGGCGAGTTCTGGGAGGCGCTGAATACAGCCTCGAATAACAAGCTTCCGGTGTTGTTTCTGGTGGAAGACAACGGCTATGCCATCTCCACGCCGGTCGAGTGCAATACGCCCGGCGGAAACATCTCACACCTGGTGGCGAACTTCCCGAACTTCTTCTTTGCCGAGATCGACGGCACCGATGCTATTGCAAGCTATCGTGCTCTGGCTGAGGCTGTGGCCTGGTGCCGCAGCGGCAAGGGGCCGGCGCTGGTGCATGGCCATGTGATTCGGCCCTATTCTCATTCACTCTCGGACGACGAACGTCTCTACCGTACCGCAGCTGAGCTCGAGGCCGACGCCCTTCGCGATCCCATCTCGAAGATGCAGGCATTCCTGATCCAGGAGGGGATTCTGGACCAGGAGGGTGTTGCGTCGCTGGAGAAGGCCATCGACCAAGAGGTGCAGCGTGCGGCGGATGTCGCTCTGGCTGCTCCGCTGCCGCCGGAAGATTCGATCCTGGTCCACCAATACTCTGAAGACCTGAACCCCGGATCTCCGGCCTTTGCCACTGAGCCGCAACAAACCGACGCCGCCGAACGAACCATGGCCGACCTGATCAATCTCTGCCTGCACGACGAGATGCGGCGCGACGAACGCATTGTCGTGTTCGGCGAGGATGTGGCCGATGTCAGTCGCGAAGGCGGGCTACGGAGCGGAGAACTCAAAGGGAAGGGCGGAGTCTTCAAGCTCACCTACGGCCTGCAAAGGGCGTTTGGCGGCGACCGCTGCTTCAACTCGCCGCTCGCCGAGGCTAATATTGTCGGCCGAGGGATTGGCATGGCGGTCCGGGGCCTGAAGCCTGTGGTTGAGATCCAGTTCTTCGACTACATCTGGCCGGCGGTCCACCAGATGCGCAACGAGCTGAGCGTGATGCGCTGGCGCTCGAACGGCGCCTACTCTGCGCCGATGGTCATCCGCTGCCCAATCGGGGGATATCTGACCGGCGGTTCGATCTATCATTCCCAGTCGGGTGAGAGCATCTTTACCCATACGCCCGGGGTTCGCGTGGTGATGCCGTCCAACGCCCTCGACGCCAACGGCCTGTTGCGCACTGCCATCCGCTGCGATGACCCCGTGCTCTTTTTGGAGCATAAGCGGCTCTATCGCGAGGCCTACGGCCGCGCTTCCAATCCGGGGCCGGATTACATGATTCCGTTCGGCAAGGCGAAGATCGTCAAGCCGGGCAAGCATCTTACGGTCATCACCTACGGCGCTGTTGTGCCGCGTTCGCTGCAGGCAGCACAGAAGCTGGAGCGCGAGAAGGGAATCACCATTGAGGTGATCGACCTGCGGTCCCTGTCGCCTTACGACTGGGAGGCCATTGCCGAATCGGTCCGGAAAACCAATCGTGTCCTGGTCGCGCATGAAGACATGATCAGTTGGGGCTACGGTGCCGAGATTGCAGCCCGCATCGCTGACGAGCTCTTTCACGATCTGGATGCGCCTGTCCGCCGTGTGGCTGGAATGGATACCTTTGTCGCCTATCAGCCAGTATTGGAAGATGTCATCTTGCCTCAGCCGGAGAAGATTTACGCAGCGATGAAGGATCTGGTCGAGTTTTAGGCGAGCCTTAGTTATTTCAGTAAAAAGTCGTTTCAAACGGCAACTTGTGGGGTAGATTGGGTTTCTTCCCCCACAGGTGCTGCTATGTTTCGCTCGGACTCTGCCTTCCGTATACTCTGTTCCGCCACTTTGTGCGGCATGCTACTCTGCCAGCCATTGCTGGCGGAGGGACCGGTTTCCCAAAAAACGAAAAACGCGGGAAGCATTGCCGCGCAGGATCGCGCCCGTTACGCCTTGAACCGGTTTACCTTCGGCCCTCGTCCAGGCGAGCTCGAAGCCGTAGAGAAGACCGGTTTGAACCGGTGGTTTGACCAGCAACTCCATCCCGAAAAACTGGATGACACGGCGATGCTGACGCGGCTGGACCAATATCCAGCCATGAAGCTATCTACGGCCGAATTGATGCGGCGATTCCCGAGTCCGCAGATGATTCGTGCGATGGATCGAACCGGTGCATCTCTTCCCAGCGATCCCATCGAGCGGGCGATCTACCGCAGCCAGATCGAGCAGTACAGACTGCGGACGGCAGCGCAGGAGAAGGGACAGAATCCCGATGCGATGCAAGCGCAGAACGAGATGGCCCCAGGCGAAGACAATCCCAGCAAACGGGAAGCACGGATGCAGGCTGCGGGCATCACTCCAGGGCAACCGCAGCGCCTGGTGAAGGAGCTTGTAGGTCTTCCACCACAGGAGCGCTTCCAGAAGATTCTCGCGATGAATACGAGTGATCTGATGGCGCTCCGCATCGCCGGCCCGCAGCGTCTTTCTTCACTGGTGGAGGGCCTGACTCCGGAGCAAAAGGAGACACTGGCAGCGCTTGGAGGAACGCCGCGGCTTGTCGGCGCAGAGCTGATGGAGCAGCGGCTCATCCGTGAGATCTATTCGACGCACCAGGTCGAAGAGGTTATGACGAACTTCTGGATGAATCACTTCAATGTGTACGTCCGCAAGAACGCGCAGGAGCCATATTATCTTCCGAGCTATGAGCGCGATGTGATTCGTCCTCGCGCCTTGGGGAACTTCGAGGAC
>JAEKKE010000073.1 GCA_019510535.1 Acidobacteriota bacterium | reverse complement strand
CATGACAGCTCCACATTCGTCAGAATCCGACACGAAAGGCGGGCCCGCTCGGTAACCTGCAAGGTACATCGTTCCCCCTCGATTGTCCATGTAGTTTCGTACAAGTGCCCTCGAGGAAACAGGCGGGTTCTGTTTTTTTGCACCCACGGTAACATGACTGCGTGACCTCCAAAATAGACGCAGTGGTTCACAAGGTTGCGTGGCGCATCCTTCCGCTCACGCTCGTACTGTATTTCATCGCCTATCTGGATCGCGTCAATATCGGCTTTGCCGCCGCGGCCATGCGGCGTGATCTCGGCTACTCCGGCACCCTCTTCGGGACAGCCAGCGGCGTCTTCTTCGCCGGCTATCTGTGTGCTCAGCTGCCGTCAAACCTGGCGCTGCGCCGCTTCGGCGCACGCAAATGGATCGCCATCATCATGGCGGTGTGGGGCGTGCTCTCGGGGCTTGTCGCCTTCACCCACACACCCACCGAGTTTCTGGTGCTGCGCTTTCTGCTGGGTGTCGCAGAAGCGGGTTTCTATCCCGGCATCATCTACTACCTCAGCATCTGGCTGCCGCGAAGTCAGCGTACACAATTGATTGCGTGGTTCATCTTCGCTATTCCGCTGGCAAATATCTTGGGCGGCCCGCTCTCCAGCGCCATCCTGCATCACGGAGCAGTCGCAGGCCTGCGCGACTGGCAGATACTGCTGATCGCGGAGTGCCTGCCCGCCCTCTTCTTCTCCGTCATTGTTCCCTTCTGCATGACTGATCGTCCGCAGCAGGCGCAGTGGCTGAGCGAAGACGAACGCATAGCGCTGCGTACGGCAATCGCTGCCGGAGAACAGAAGGCCAGTGAGATCGGATACACGGGCACCGAAGCTTCGCTCTATGCCAGCGCGGCGATCTATCTCTTTGCACTGGTGTACTTCACCACCCAGATCGGCCTCTATGGCCTGGTCTTCTGGCTTCCGCAGATGCTGAGCGGCCTCGGCCTGCCGCAGCTTCAGGTGGGATGGACAGTCGCGGCCGTCTTTCTTCTGGCTGCCGTCATCATGTTCATGTGGTCACGGCTTTCAGACAGCAAGGGCCAGCCCTCATGGGGACTCTCGGCGCCCATCGCGATCTCGGCAATCGGCTTTCTGCTCTCGATCCCCGCAACGCATGTCTCCGGAACCATCGGCATCGCCATGCTGGTGACGAGCTTCGCTCTGGCCGAAGGCGGCGGACTCGCGGCAACACCGGCACTGTGGTCAGCTGTAACACTGCAGTTCCCAGGCGAACTCGGAGCACCGGCAATCGCACTGGTAAACGCCCTGGGCAACCTCGGCGGCTTCGTCGGCCCCTTCCTGCTGGGCTGGCTCTCAGATAGAGGACATGGGTATAGCAGCGGCCTGGTAACAGTAGCACTACTGCTCTTTATCGGAGCCGGCCTGGCAGTGATTGTGCAGCGCCGGGCTTCTTCCTACCACCTGGGTGCCCCACCCTCGGAGTCCCCAACGAACTAGGTTCGTTGGGGTGAACGCTCGCAACGCTAGGGTGGGCACCCGGTTGGGAAAGATATTCAAACAACCAAAGGCCGCGCTTCACGCGCGGCCCTTATTCAATCCTTCACTCATTCCATCATTCAATTAGTTCGTAAGCTACATCCCAGCAACGATCCCGGCGCCGCGGACCGCGGTGCCGGCCGAGTCCTTCACCACCTCAATCGAGAAGCTCTGCAACGGACTCATCGTCACCATCTGATGCACATAGTTTTCCAGCATCGGCAGGTCGATATAACGCGTGTTCGTGCCCGTCAGATAGAACTTGCCGGGCCCGGTCATATGGACGCTGCTGGCCGTGGCCGCTGCCAGTGCTTTGTGCCACAGCTTCTTGAACTCCAGGCAGCGCTCGTCACCCTTCTTCGCCATTTCGAAGACCTCTTCCGGCTCCAGGTCGAGAAAGCGCATGCGCATGGCGCGATGGCCCATGATGCCTTCCAGATGTCCGCGCCCGCCGCAGCCGCAGTAGCGTTCCTTGTCATCGAGCGTGACGACCATATGGCCGCCCTCCCACACACCGTCGACGAACGGGTAGCGTCCATAGCCGATGCCTCGTCCGAGCGTCCAGACGCGGATCATGCGGTCGAGCTTGCCAAACTGAGCTGCCAGGCCGGCGGCCATGGCATCGGCATCGTTGATGGTCTTTACGTTGGTGTCGAATCCGCGCTCGTGCAGGGCAAAGCTCACCGCCTGCTGAATCTTCGCGCCCTTCAGTTGCGGCAGGTTCGGAGCCTCTTCCACCACGCCTTGCCGGACCAGGCCGGGCAGGCCTAGCCCCACAGCAGTAATGTCGTTGTGGCCCTGTGCGATATCGAGAATCCGGTCGCACAACAGCTCTACCAACGCTTCGTGAGGCTTCTCTACCAGCGCACTCATCTCCGAGCGGTTCTCCGGATAATGAGTGGTTGTACCAACCAGCGCGTTGTCTTCCACTACGCCGGCTTCAATCCCTTCCGTGAGCATGATGCCTATCGTCTTCGCCATGGCCCTTTCCTTGCTCCGTTTTCACCGCAACTCTAACCTGTGCCCGGCCTCGGTGTCACTTTTTCCTGCATCCGAGAAGGTACGAGGGTCATCTAGTCATACGAAGAGATATTTCGATATCGAAATAAATGGAGGATCGTCATGAAGGTCGTTGTCTATGGAGCTAAGGGTAAGTCGGGCGTAGAGATTGTGAAGGAACTGGTGTCGCGCGGGCATCAGGTCGTGGCCGTAACCCGCCACGCGGACTACAGCGCGCCGGGAGCCACCAGCGTGGTGGATGACGCCAGCCACCCGGACAAGATTGCAGCTGTCGTACGCGGCGCCGATGTCGTGGTGAGCGCCCTGGCCCCGCCGCTTACGGATACGGACCAGATCGTTGGCCTGACCGATCGTGTGGTCGAAGGCGTCTCGCTGGCCGGCGGCAAGAACAGCGGACCTCGCCTGCTGGTCGTCGGCGGAGCCGGCAGCCTGTACGTCACCAGGCAGGACGGCAAACGGGTCACGCTGCGCGACAGCGGCTATCTTCCGGCGGAGTGGCTGCCGATCGTCGACTCCCACATCAAGGTCCTCGACAACCTCAAGAAGAACCAGACCATCGACTGGACCTACTTCTCGCCCGCAGGCTTCTTCGAAGTCGGCCCGCGCAAGGGAACCTTCCGCCTGGGCAAAGACGACCTGATCGTCGGCGAGAACGGCAAGAGCGAGATCTCCTACGCCGATTACGCAATCGCAGTCGCCGACGAGTTGGAGAAGCCCCAGTTCCGCGGGCAGCGCTTCACCGCCGCTTACTAATTGAATGATGGAATGATTGAAGGATTGAATAATAGGGGCCGCGCGCAAGCGCGGCCTTTATGCTCAACCCCAATAGTCAGAGACATCCCATACACCGGGTGCTCCGGGTCCGGGGTCCCCGACGAACTTGTTCGTTGGGGTGGCGTCCCTATAGGGACCTGGGTATTCGCGCTACGCGCGAACCGCTTTTCAAGCGGGCTTAATTCCCACTTGGGTGCCCACCCCCAACGGGAAAGAACGAAGCGTCACTCTCAGACTGATACACTCGCCACGTGACCGCACGCTCACACCAATCCGGATTCAGGACTGCTGTTCTTGCCATACTGGCAATCACGCTTCTGCTTCTGCTGGTGCTGCCTCAGGCGTCGCACCTCACACCCTGCCTCATCCTGCTGACTGTCTTCCTCTTCGCACTCCCCGAACAGAAACAGGCCCGGCTGCCTCTTGTTTCGCACCATAGGCAGCGGCTCTCTCCAGTACGCCGTACACGCTTCCAGCGTCCGCCTCCGTCGCCCTCTCTCTAGCGCAGATCTTCCACCGCGGCTTTTATAAGCCCGCGGCTACGCGATCGTTTGCCAACTCACCAGAGGCGACTTCATGGATTTCGATCTGTTGCTGCT
>JAEKKE010000072.1 GCA_019510535.1 Acidobacteriota bacterium | reverse complement strand
CAGACGGATTCTCGCTCGAGGACGCAGCCAAAGCTGTTGGGGCGAGCAAGAGGACGCTCGCGCGGCGCATGCAGAGCGTGCTTGGGAAATCACCGCTGTCCTACTTCCAACACTTGCGTGTGGAGCGAGCAGTACACCTTTTGAAGACCAGCGACGCGAGCGTCGAAGAAGTAGCCGAGCAGGTGGGATACACCGATGGCGCGACTTTGCGAGTTCTTTTGCGCCGGCAACTCCGGATGGGGGTCAAGGAGATCCGAAGCTCTCGTTGATAGGTCCGGGCCGCTCCGTCGGACGCCGATCACTGTGTCGCCAATGTGTCCGCGCAATGGCTTAGCCGTGGCTCTTTGGCATGTATGTCGTAGCACGATCCGTAGTTTTTTGCCCCCGGGTATCGTGCACTGAAATTACAGAAACGAAGAAACCACTCCTCTTGAAGCGCTGAATAACATCCGCTTCAATCGCACGATATTAGAGATTGAAGATACGAATCTTAAAAGACGGCTTAACCGTTCCCCAAAATGCTCCGCGGGAAAATAGGAAATTTCGGTTAAGTTTTTTGGAATGTTTGGCGTCCCCGACGGGATTCGAACCCGTGTTATCGCCGTGAAAGGGCGGTGTCCTAGGCCGGGCTAGACGACGGGGACGCTTAGGCTGAAGTGCCTTGGCGCAGAATTGCAGGCCTCTATTACGCTATCAATACTGAGAGCTCATGTCAAAAATACAGCCGCACGCATACAAGTACCTTGATGCCCTGATCACCGCATTTGTCGTAATTCTGCTGGTCAGCAACCTGGTGGCACAGAAGATCTGCCGTATCGGACCGCTGGAGGTCAGCGGCGCGGTGATCCTGTTCCCCATCACCTACATCTTCGGAGACGTCTTTACTGAGGTCTACGGCTACGGAGCATCGCGCCGGGCCATCTGGCTTGGCTTCTTCGGAACAGCTCTGCTGTATGTGATGGCCACCATTACGATCTCATTGCCCGCAGCCAGTGGATGGCATAACCAGGCGGCCTTCGAGACCGTCTTCGGATTTATTCCCCGCATCCTGTTTGCCAGCATCATCGCCTACTTTCTGGGGGAGTTCGCCAACAGCTACACTCTGGCGCGGTTGAAGCTGGTCACTAATGGCAAGATGCTGTGGACGCGGACGGTGGGTTCCACCATCGTCGGCCAGGCCGTCGATACTGCCGTCGTAATGACGCTCACCTTCGGTTTCACGATTCCGTGGGCGGACATCGGGCGGCTGATCGTGACCGGCTATCTGTTGAAGGTGGTCTATGAGGTGCTCGCTACGCCGGTAACCTACGCCGTGGTGGGCTGGTTGAAGCGGTCAGAGGGCGTGGATGCCTTTGACCGGCATACCAGCTTCAATCCCTTTCACTTCGCCGAGTAGAGCCTGTTGGCAGATCAGAGCTTGGTAACTAATGCCCCGTACTGATCGAGGATGTAGGAATCGGTCATGCCGGCGATGTAGTCGGCAACGGTGCGGGGCACACCCTCGGTTTCCAGGTCGCCGTAGTAGTTGCTGGGAAGCTGGCTGGGGTTCTTCACCCAGTAATTAAAGAGCGACTTGATGACAATAACGCCGTGCTTGCGCTCCACATCCAGCGGGCCGCAGGTATAGAGAGCTTCGTAGAGATAGCGCTTTTCTTCCAGGCGCATGGCTTCGATCTCCGGCGAAAAGATCGCGATGCGGTAGGGGTATTCGCGAATCTGCTCCAGTGTCTCAATCCCCAACTCTTCGATCTGGCGTGTGACGTTGTTAATGACATCGTCGGTCAGACGGTGTTGCATCCACTGCAGTGCCTCGTGGAAGAGATATTTCTGTTCCACGCCCGGATGCCGGCGATGCACGAACTCATAGAGCTCGCGGAAGATGGTGAGGTGTTCGCAGAGCTCGCCGACTTCCAGAATCTTTGATTCGACGCCATCGTCGAGGTCGGCGGTCAGATAAGCGACCTCGTCGACCAGATCGATTATCTGTGCTTCGAGTGGCGGCCTCCGGCCGAGGAAGTATTCCGCAAGTTTTGGATATTTATCGGCCGGGTAGTCGCGCGAGTGCTTAATGATGCCTTCCCGCACACCGAGAGTCAGGTTCAGACCGCGATGCGCGGCGTAGCGCTGCTCGAAGCGTTCGACTGTACGTAGAGCCTGCAGATTGTGATCGAATCGTAGACCGTGTGGCTGCAGTCACTCATCGAGGGCGCGCTCGCCGGTGTGGCCGTAGGGTGGATGCCCGATGTCGTGAACAAGGGCAAGCGTTTCCGCGAGTTCGACGTTCAGGCCAAGAGCAGAGGCGACCTCGCGCGCGATCTGGGCGACCTCAATCGAGTGGGTCAGGCGCGAACGGAAGTGGTCTGAGGTACGGGTGGAGAAGACCTGCGTCTTACCGGCCAGGCGGCGAAAGGCGCGTGACCCTACGACGCGGTCGCGGTCGCGTTCAAACGGCGAACGCGACATCCGCTCCGGATAGGGCCATTTGCGCTGGATCAGCGGATCATCCGCATCGCCGCGTACAGCATAGGATTTGCGCAAGGTCGACATGCGATCGTACGAAAAGAAGCTCCTAAGAGCAGGCTATCAGCCGGAGGGTTAAGGAAAAGGAAAAAGGCCAGCCCGAAGCTGGCCTTCCCGTTTTCAAAGAAACTATCTGTTTACTTGTCCTGCAGGGCAGAGGTGCGTGAAGGGGTGGCGCGAGCAAGCTTGACGCGGGCGCTATCGAGCTTCTTCTGCACCTTGGCCTGGTCAGCCGGATCGGCATCCGGAGCCAGAGCCATCTTGTACTCCTTCATCGAGCGCTCCCACCAGGTGACGGCCTGCTTCAACTTGCCGGTCTGGAGGTAGAGCTCACCCAGATGGTCATAGACGGTCGGGTCGGTCGAAATGCGGTCCTTCGCCTTCAGCAGGTACTCTTCGGCGAGCGTGTACTGCCCGCTCTTGAAGTAAGCCCAGCCCAGAGAATCGAGGTAAGCACCGTTCTGCGGATCAAGCTCCACAGCCTTGCGGACCATGTCGAGGGCTTCATTCACCTTCTGCCCGCGGTCGGCCAGCATATAACCCAGATAGTTGAGGGTGGCGGCATTGTTGGGGTCGATCGTAAGAACTTTGCGGAACTCGATCTCGGCCTGATCGTACAGCTTCTGCCGCTCCGCCAGCGTGCCGCGCGAGAAGTAGAGGTAGATCTTGTCTTCGTTGCGCGAGGTGATGCCTTCCACCTGCGAGAGCTGCTCGTCTGCATCCTTCCAGCGCTTCAACCGGATGTACATCTGCGCGAGCTGCATGCGGGTATCGCGATCGTCGTCCCCGCCAAGCTGGGCCTTGGCAATCGTAATCGCTTCGTCAACCTTGCCGGTATCGGCGAGCGTTCCGGCATACACCATCTGGACCGATTTGTCCTTCGGCAGAGCCTTGGCCGCCTCAGCCGCAGCGGCAGTCATCTTCGCCCACTCATGGTTGTCGCGATAGGCATCCACCTCACCCATGTAGCCACGGGAGACGTTATCGCCGCCGAGCGCGATAATCTGCTTATAGGCGTCGACGGCCTGGGCGGTCTTACCTTGTTCCTTGAGCACAATGCCAAGGCGATCGAGGAAGAGTCCGCGATTGTTCTTTTCGCCGTCGGTGTAGTTGCCGTCAGCGTGAGCTGTGTCGCCGAGCAGCTTGGTCAGCGTTGCGACAGCATCATCGAAGCGGCCGAGTGAATCGAAGAGCAAAGCTTCGTTGTAGCTGAGCTCAAGCGAATCCGTGACCAGGGTCTTGGCCTTCTTGAGCGTGGCTTCGTCGTAGTGTCCCTGCCGGCGCTGGATCTCGGAGATGCGAATGTACGACTGAGCATCCTGCGGCTCTGCGGTGACGATGTCCTGGTATTGCTTCAGAGCCGCATCGAACTGGCCGTCCAGCAGCAGAGCACTGGCAAGACCGCGTTGCGCGTCGAGGTTGTCGTTGTCGATATCAAGAGAGCGCTGATAAGCCGCAGCGGCCTCCTTGGGCTTCTTCAACTGGTCATAGGTCAGACCCAGTGAATACTCCATCCGCGCGGTACGGTCCGTGATAGGCAGCGCGTTGATGAGCTGTGCGATGCGGTCGTACTGGTTCTGTTCCCCATAGAGGTGAACCATCGCGAGGATGACCTCTTCCGAGGTTCCGTCAAGCTTCTGTGCTGTCTTCAGCTCTGCTTCAGCCTGATCGTTCTCGTGGTTCAGGGCATAGAGCTGGCCGAGCAGAAGATGGTCTTCCACGCTGTCAGGCTTCAGGCGTACGATGGCCTTGTACTCGGTAAGGGCCAACTGCAAC
>JAEKKE010000071.1 GCA_019510535.1 Acidobacteriota bacterium | reverse complement strand
AGGCAAGCTGAACGATCTCCGCGCAATCCTCGGCAACGATCAGGCCGTAGAAGCGTTTCGCCGCAAAGATCTTCCGTTCCCTGATGGCGCAATCATCGCTCGCTTGGCCTGGACATACACTCCATCCGAAGAAAACAACAAAGCCTTTGGACAAGAGCAATCCTTCGTAGCGGGAGCGCCAACAAACATCCAGCTTATGGTGAAGGACTCGAAGCGATACGCCGCCACCGGCGGTTGGGGCTTTGCTCAATTTACCAACGGAAAGCCCGATGATCCCGAGGCATTAAAAAACTGCTACTCCTGCCACGTGCCAGCTAAAGAGCGTGATTACATCTTCACCCGCTACGCACCCTAGGAGGATCCTAATAAGCTCTGTCTTATTGATTAGCGAGTCCAGAGGCCACATGAACTGAAGAGGGCCACGGAAGGCAGCCGCAACGCAGAGGATGATATCCAAGAGGGTTCACCATTTGCGGTGAACCCTCTTGGGAAAAAGGTTTGGAAGTCCATCCCGGAAGAGGCTCATATCCCCTTCACGCTACATCACGCCTGTCAGCGTAGATCCGGCGGTCGTCAGCTTTAGTGTCGGAGCCCGCCTCGCTCGATGAGGCTACGTCCTGCGCGCCGGTTTCCTTCAGGGCAGCCTTTGCCACATCGATTTGCTCGGAGGTCGCGCAATGAACGGAAAGCAACGTACCTCCATCCTTCACAGCACCCTCGTAACGCTTTGCTTCAAATTCGGGGATCCCCAGACCAACCAGAGCGCCTACCATACCGCCAACCGCGCCACCGACACCTACCCCGGCCAGAGAAGCGACAATCGGGCCCGCCGCAATGAGGGGACCAACACCGGGGATAGCTAAAGCACCGATACCAGCTAACAGTCCCAAGGTTCCGCCAATCAGTCCACCGGAAGTAGCTCCAGTTGCAGTGCCCTCTGGAGCTTTGGTTTTCTTCTCGTGAGCGAAAGCGCGTGTGCTCTCGTCGTCGGGTAGAAGAACCGAGATAGCGGAGTTTGTGAACCCTCTGGAGAGCAGGTGATCGACGGCAGACTCCGCTGAGGCTGCTGTCTTATAGATACCGAATACAGCTACATTCTTATCGGACATATGTATCTCCTATGGCTGGCGAACCAGCCTGATTTTGTCTCAAGCGGCTTACTGTTTTACCGTCAGTTGATTGATCACTTTGCCAGAGGTCGCGCTAGTCGCATCGGCAAAGACTTTGTTCTTCTCCTCTTCAGATTCGACCGGGCCTTTAAGTGTGACTCGCCCGTTGCTCGTGATGACCTTCACGTTGTGCGCGTATGTTGAAAGATCCTTATCTGCCATGATCGCTTTGCGGACGCTGGCCGTTATCTGGACATCAGATTTGGCGTTCGATTGCTGATCCGCATCAAGGGACTCTTTTTTGTTCTGACGTGTGTTGTCAGGAGCATTTTGCGCGTTGACCAGAGGAAGCGCGAAACAAGAGGCGAGAGCCATGACGGCAAATTTCGATGGGAGAGTACGCGGCATTTTCATAGGGAACGACCTTTCGCCGGAAGCACTAGGAATCTCACCGGGCCTTTATTCGATCCGGTTTCAGGCGACTGAGATGTTGGGGGGTGGGAAGCAGTTGTCCTACAGATCATGAATAAACGCTCTGCCCTGGAAACCGCTGGGCGGCATCGCGGTGACTCCTGAGAACCCCGGATTTTCTCTTCCGTTCCGGCTGGTATCAGCCGTCATAAGGCTAGAGTAGATCTTCTACTCCGCCCGTAAGGCCTCCACCGGGTTTACCGTTGCGGCCCGCCGGGAAGGCAGATAGCAGGCCAGCAGCGAAGCGGCCGCCAGCAGCACCACCACAGCAGCCAGCGTCGCTACATCCCATGCCCTTACGCCGAACAGTAGGGACCCCATCAGGTTTGCACCGGCAATCGAGCACCCAACGCCCGCCACGATGCCGAAGCAGCTCAGCCGACCTGCCTCGCGCAGGATCATGTTGTGAATCGTTGCCCGCTGTGCACCCAACGCCATGCGCACGCCGATCTCGCGTTTCCGTTGGCTAACCGAGTAAGAGATTGTTCCATACAACCCGATCATGCTGAGCAGAAATGCGATACCCGCGAAGCCGCCCATCAGCCATGCCGCCGAACGATGCAGCCAGGCTGAGGGAGAATCGTGAATCCGCTGCTCCAGCGTGGTCTGATCTTCCACGCCGGCCTCGGGATTCAGCGCTCGCACCACGGCCGACAGCGTCGGCAGCATCGACTCCGGCTTCGGTGACGTCCTCACCAGGAGGGAAAAGTAATGCGACGGATCCTGCGCAAAGGCCTCGTACTCCGCGGGCCACTCCTCCGCATCGAGCGCACTGTCTTTGATGTCGCTTACAACGCCGACAATCTCGCGTAGCGAATTCGGCGTCAGCTCCGTGTCGCCGATCTTCTTCCCGATAGGGTCCTCACCGGGGAAGTACTTCTTCGCGAGGGATTCGTTGACCAGCACGACCTTCGGATGCGTGGCATCGTCGCTCTGAGTAAAGAGGCGCCCTCGCACCAGCTTTGCCCGCAGTGTCTGGAAGAACGCCGCGCTCACCTCACGATTGTTCACCTCGTTGTGAATGCCGTTGTAAGGCTTGCCGACAAAACGCACCCAGTCTGTATTGCAGTTACAACTGACGGGCAGGGTCGTGGTCAGCCCAACTGACTGCACACCTGGTAGGCTCTGGATCCGGTCCAGCAATGCCTGTGCGAACTGAGCCCGCTGGGTGTCTTTCTCAAAACCTCTTTCCGGAAGGTCCACCGACAGCGTGGCAATATGATCTGACTCGAAGCCCAGGTCGATATGCAGCATCTTCCATAGGCTCTTCGATAGCAGTCCGGCGCCCGAGAGAAGAACGACCGCAATCGCAACCTCCACGATCACCAGGTTCGCCCCCAGCCGGCGCCAGAAAGTGCTTCCACCCGAACGTCCACCGTCGCTCAGGCTCTGGCGCAGTGCTGCCACCGGCAGACGAAGAATCGGCGCGATGGAGAACAGTCCCGCCGCCAGCAACGCTACGGTAACGGTAAAGCCCCACACGTGCGACGTCAGCCCCATGCCCTGGAGATACGGCATACCGGCCAGCATCTGCTTGGAGATCATGGCGTGCAGCACACGCATCATCACCGTGGCCACGGCAATGCCCGCCGCAGTCCCCACCAACACCAGGACCAGGCCTTCCGTGACATATTGCCTGGCCAAACGAACCCGCGAAGCCCCCAGCGCTCCGCGAACCGCCATCTCCTGCCTGCGCTTCTCGGCCCGCACCAGCAGCAGGTTCGAGACGTTCACGCACGCAATCAGCAGCAACAGCGCCGCGCCACCCAACAGCACGAACAGGATTGGGCGAACATCTCCGGTGATCGCCCTCGCCAACGGCATGACGCTGGCACCCTGTCCCCTGTTCGAGTCGGGATACTGACGCTCCAGCTGTAGCGCGATTCCTTTCATCTCGGCCAGGGCGGTGGCAACCGTCACACCATCCTTCAGGCGACCGATGCCGTACAGGTTGTGGCAGCTTCGCCGTTTCTCGCACCCGTTCGTTGGCTGCGCCGTTGTAAAGAACTCCGCCGTTCCCCGCGGAGCAAACTGGAAGTCCGGCGGCAACACACCGACGATCGTGGTCGGCACCCCGCTCAGCTTGAGGGTCCGCCCGATCACGTCTCTCCGCCCGCCAAACCACCCCAAGCGTACGAAAGAATCCCGCGCTGACTCTGACTCCAGGGACCGCTTCGGTTCCTTCGGGAGTCTGCAGCAGATAGCCCGAGCCGGTGTAGATCTCGAGCGAAGTGAACACCGTATTCAACCGCTTCCAGTCGAGGTAGTCCTGATACGAGAGATTTCCCCGCGGAAACAGCGCCAGGCTCTCCGTAACGTCCATCAGTCGGTCAGGCTGGGCATAGGGCAGGGGCTGAAGCAGCGCCGCGTCCACAAACGCGAAGATGGTGACGCTCGCGCCGATACCAAGAGCCAGCATGAGGATCGCCGTAATCGCGAATCCCGGGCTATGCGTCATCTGCCGCACGGCGTACCGCACATCCTGCACGACCGTCTCCCAGCGAAAGGCCACAACGTCATGGCTCCGTTCTCTCAGACGTGTTGTATTTCCAAACTGAACGGCAGCCTTCCTGTGAGCCTCAGGGCCGGCGGTTCCATCAGACCGCAGCTCTTCTTCGATCTGCTCGCGGTGGAACTCCATCTCTTCCCGCAGCTCAGCCTCAAACCTGCTACGCCGAAACAGAAACAGCAGCCGATTCATCCACCGCCCAGCAGCACTCATCCCTCTACCTCCACATCGCGCATCACCCGCCCGATAGCCGCAACCATCTGCTCGAACCGCGACAGCTCCACCCCTAGCTGTTTACGGCCTGTTGTCGTTAGCGTGTAGACACGCACCCGACGGTTCGACGGAGTCCGCTTCCACTCCGCCTTCACCCAGGCCTCCAGCAACAGACGCTGCAACGCCGGGTACAGCGACCCCTCTTCCACCGTCAGCACCTCGTCCGACATCTGCCGAATCGACTGCGCAATGGCGTAGCCGTGCAACGGACCACGGGTCAGGGTCTTGAGGATCATCATGTCCAGGGTGCCCGGCATCAGGTCTGCTTTTCTGCTCATGGCTGGGTATCATAGACAATCTATGCATAGAACAGCAACGGCAATTTCCTAGAAAAGGTCGGAACCTGCTTCGGCACGGTCTCTTACACCGTTTTGTCCTGAAAGCGACATTGCTGCGATATGCTGGTTTGCGCCAGACATTCCCCTGATCCGAACGTTACGACCCCTCTCCCAGTCCTGCGTCGTTCGTACGTACTGGCAGCACGTGTTTCTTCAGAGATGTTCGTAACCCCCGGATCAGGGTAGTTTTCCGCTTTATGCCTTGGAGGTAGTTGTTGCGATGGTTGATGCATCTCCGCGTCAGTTGTGCCCCCGTGGGCGCAGACAGCGCACTTCAGCTATGCGTCGAGCACCGCCGTGAGTACCGGATTAAGCAGCCCCTATGGCGTAGCCGTGGACGCAGGCGGAAACCTCTACGTTGCCGATACCGACCACAATTCCGTACACAAATATGTGCCCAATGGCAGTGGCGGTTATACCTATCTCGCGGATGTTGGCAGCGGATTGGGCCGGCCCGTTGGCGTGGCGACAGACGTCAGCGGAAACGTCTACATCGCCGACAATGACAACAATCGCGTGCTGAAGGAGACACTTTCCGGAGGGACCTATACGCAAAGCACAGTGACGAGTGGACTGGCTGCCCCTCACTCCGTCGCTGTGGATGCGAATGGAAACGTCTTCGTCTGCGATTCCGGCCACAATCGCGTTCTGAAGGAAACACTCTCCGGCGGTATCTATACCGAGAGCACGCTGACGAGCGGACTCAGCAATCCCAACGGCGTTGCCGTTGACGGAAGCGGGAATGTCTTCATTGCCGATAACGTCACCAACCGTGTGCTGAAGGAAGCGCTGTCCGGGGGAACCTATACCGAGAGCACCGTGGTGAGCAGCGGCCTAAGCGGCCCCTGGGGTATCGCCGTGGACGGGGGCGGGAACCTTTACGTCGCCAACAGCCTGAACAATCTCGTGCTCAAGTACGCACCGAACGGCAGCAGCTATACGCAGGTTGATGCGCTGGGAACCGGACTAAGCTTCCCCACCGGCGCAGCCGTCGATTCGAACGGTACTGCTTACGTCGTTGATACCTCCAACAACCGCGTCCTGAAGCTGCAGACCGCCGGAGTGAACTTCAATACGCTTGCGGTGGGCAGCACCAGCGGAATTCAAAGCCTGACCTTTACCTTCGACACCGGCGGCACCATCGGCGCACCCATCGCCCTGACCACAGGCGCGACCGGCCTGGATTTCGCCGACGTAGGAACCGGGACATGCACCACCAATGGAACCAGCCACGTCTACAGCGCCAACGATACCTGCACGGTCGACGTCACTTTCACTCCCAACTTCGCCGGGGTTCGTAGAGGCGGCATTGAACTAACCACCGGCTCCGGCACGGTCATCGCAACAGCGTCGGTATACGGAACCGGGACTGGGCCACAGTTGGTCTTCCTGCCGCAGTCACTGGGTGGGATCGGCGGAGGCTTCTCGAATCCCGGCGGACTGGCAGTAGACAGCAACGGCAACACCTATGTCGCCGACACCGGGAACAATACAGTTAAGAAGATTCCCGTTGGCTGCACTAACTCAGGTTGCGTCACCACCTTAGGCGGCGGTTTCAACCAGCCCACCAGCATTACCCTGGATGGCGCCGGCAACCTCTATATCACCGACTCAGGCAATAGCGCAGTCAAGCGGATGTCATCGAGCTGTGCCTCGTCTGCCTGCGTTACCACACTGGGCGGCGGTTTTACCACTTCCTTAGGCGTTGCACTGGACGGCAACGGAAATGCCTATGTCGCCGACGGGGGCAGCGCCACCGTATGGCGCGTGCCTGCAGGCTGTCTTTCCTCCAGTTGCGTCACCGCCGTTGGCGGCGGCTACACTCAGCCTTCAGGAGTCGCACTCGACAGTAGTGGAAACATCTATATCGCAGACTCCTCAGCCACCGTCATCAAGACCATGGCTTCAACCTGCACGTCGTCTGCTTGTGTAAGCACGCTGGGAGGCGGGTTCAGCAGCCCCGCCGGAGTCGCGGTCGACG
>JAEKKE010000137.1 GCA_019510535.1 Acidobacteriota bacterium | reverse complement strand
GCAACAATCCTGTCGCCGCTTCCATCGATACTCCCTTGCATGGCTATCTGCCTTTCCCGCACGTCGATCACCTGCATCCCGACTGGGGAATTGCTCTCGCCGCCTCATCCAACGGCAAAGAGAAGATGGAGCAGTTCAATAAGGAGTTCGGTCACAAGCTGGCATGGGTGCCGTGGCAGCGTCCTGGCTTTGAGTTGGCCATGATGCTGAAGCGCGCTGTGGAAGCAAATCCCGGCTGCGACGGCATCATCCTCGGCGGGCACGGTCTGTTCACCTGGGGTAACACACAGCGTGAGAGCTACCTGAACACCATCACGATCATCGATCAGATCGGCCAGTTCATCGAGAATCACACTGTTGCGAAGAACGTTGCGGCCTTCGGCGGAGCAACGTTCCAAACCCGCGATGATCGCGCTGACATCGCGAAGAAGATCTTCCCGGTGATCCGCGGCGCCGTTTCACGCAAGCAGCGCTGGATCGGTACTTATTTCGACGGCGCAGATGTGCTGGAGTTTGTGAACTCCTCTCAGGCAAAGAAGCTGGCTCATCTGGGTACGAGCTGCCCCGATCACTTCATCCGCACCAAAATCCGTCCCATGTATCTTGAGTGGAACCCAGCGGGCGATCCGAAGGAACTGGACGCCCTGGTCGACTCCACGCTCGCGACCTATCGCGATGAGTATGCCGAGTACTACAAGAAGCATGCTCTGCCTGAGTCGCCTGCGATGCGCGATGCCAGCCCCACAGTGGTGCTGGTTCCCGGCGTCGGCATGTTTACCTTCGGCAAGAACAAGACCGAATCCCGCCTGACCGGTGAGTTCTATACCAATGCCATCCATGTGATGCAGGGTGCGGGCGCTCTTGGTTCGGGCATCGACTGCATCGATGTTCCGCAGGCTGGTCCGGCGGCCGGCGCCGGTGAGTTCACCGTCTATGAGAACTACGTAGCTCTGCCGCCCAGTGAGGCTTTCCGCATCGAGTACTGGGCCCTGGAAGAAGCCAAGATTCGCCGCATGCCTCCTGAGAAGGAGCTCAGCCGCCGCGTTGCTCTCGTGGTCGGTGGTGGTTCGGGTATCGGCCGCGAGGTCGCCCTGCTGGCTGCCGAGCGTGGAGCACACGTTGTCGTTGCCGATCGTGACGTCGTCGGAGCCGAGAAGGTTGCTGAGGAGTGCAAGGCAATTGCGGGTAAGGAAGTTGTCACCTTTGCGTCGATCGACATCCGCGATCGCAATGCCATTCGTGCAGCTCTCGATGCCACCATCGAGACGTTCGGGGGTCTCGATATCCTGATCAACACCGCGGCGATCTTCCCGTCCTCGCCTGATGGCGTCGTCAGCGATGCACAGTGGGCTCTGACGCTGGAGATCAATGTCACGGCGAACTATCTGCTCACCGATGAGGCGCAGAAGGTCCTGGCGAAGCAGGGACTGGATGGCAGCATGGTATTGACCAGCTCTGCCAATGCGGTTGTTGCCAAGAAGGGAACGGAGGCGTACGACGTCTCCAAGGCGGCGCTCAGTCACCTGGTGCGCGAGCTTGCTGTTACCTACTCCCCGAAAATCCGTGTCAACGGCATCAGCCCGGCAACAGTTGTGAAGGGATCGACGATGTTCCCACGTGATCGTGTGAAGGCGTCGCTCGCCAAGTACAACATCGCTTTCGAAGAGAACGAGACGGATGACGGCCTGCGCAACAAGCTGGCGGGTTTCTATGCGAAGCGCACTCTGACTCACGTGCCGATCGATCCGAAGGACTGTGCTG
Source organism: Acidobacteriota bacterium (assembly GCA_019510535.1). Classification (GTDB taxonomy): domain Bacteria; phylum Acidobacteriota; class Terriglobia; order Terriglobales; family Acidobacteriaceae; genus Terriglobus. The sequence goes on along the minus strand of JAEKKE010000137.1, from coordinate 18,117 downwards.
AAGCGATTCTCTTCCTCGCTGGCCCAAAGACTCCGGTAACCACCGGGCATCTGATTCCGGTCGATGGCGGTCTGGTGGAGGCTTACCTCCGTTGAGACGCACCGCACCTAAGACCCTTCGCCCTTCAGATACCCGCGCCCTGGTCGCAGTTGACCTTGGCGCGGGTAGCTGCAGGGTTTCTCTGCTTCGGTGGGTTGAGAACAAACCGCAGATCTCCCTGGTGCATCGCTTCGCCAATGCGCCGCGTGAGGTCAACGGCGGCCTGTTCTGGGACCTGACAATGATTACCGGGGGACTGGATGCCGGTTTACGCAAGGCGGCCGAGATCGCGACCGAGGGCGTCCGCGCTATTGCTGTGGACGGCTGGGCCGTTGACTACGTGCGCGTGGATACGTCAGGCAATCCTCTTGGAGATCCATACTGCTATCGCGATGAGCGAACGATCAAGTCCGAAAAGTCTGTGCATCGTCGCTGCAGTCCTGACCGCATGCGAGAGCTGACAGGCATCCAGCTCATCCGCATCAACACTCTTTACCAGCTTCATGCCGATCAACTGGCCGGCCTTCCCGAAGGCGATCAGTGGATGAATCTGCCAGAGTACTTCCTCTCACGATGGGGAGGAGCCCGTGTTGCTGAGCTGACCAACGCTACGCACACACAACTGGTGGAGCTGTACCGTCCGCAGTGGTGCCATGAGATCTTTACCGCTGTTGGTCTCGATCTTGCTTCCGCACCGAAGATCGTTCCTCCGGGATCGGATCTCGGCGAAGTACGCGGCCCACTCGCGGAATTACCGGCCTTCAAGGGAACCAGGCTCATTGCTCCCGGATGCCATGACACTGCTTCAGCGATTGCAGGTATTCCTGCCTCCGGCCGTGACTGGGCTTACATCAGCTCGGGGACATGGTCACTGGTTGGTACGCTACTGGAGCAGCCCCGCAACAGCGACGCCGTCAAGGCCGACAATTTCACCAACCTCGGAGCGGTGGGAAGCCGAATCTGCTTCCATAAGAACGTCAATGGCATGTGGCTGATGGAGCAATCCATGACGTACTGGGCGGCAGAAGGCAAGCCATGGAATATTGCGGACCTGGTAAAGGCTGCGGAGCAGATGGGCAAGCCCGACGCCTTGCTCGATGTGGATGATGAAGACCTGCTTCTGCCTGAGCGGATGCCGGAGCGCATTAACGCACAGCGTGCGAAGAAGGGATTGCCGGCTCTCGATACTTCGTCAGCAGGCGCCCCGGTTATTGCGAATCTGATCTTCTACTCGCTCGCTGCGCGATACGCCAAGGTGTTGGACCGAATCTCGCTGCATAGCGGTAAGAAGTTCAGGCGGCTCTATATTGTCGGCGGGGCCAGTCAGAATGAGTTTCTCAACCGTCTTACCGCGGAGGCTACTGGCCTCGACGTGCATCGTGGTGCGGTCGAGAGTTCTACGATCGGCAACTTCGCTGTGCAGATGGCATGCCTGGAAGGCATGGGTGACAAGGTCACTGGTGTCTTTGCCGAGAGCGTTGTCGACTGGGCCGGTCTCTTCTGCAATGCCGTCATGAAATAAGCATTTCCGCCGTACCGAAAAGGCTGCCATCGATGGCAGCCTTTTCGTTGCACGGAACCGATGGGGACTCGTCGCCGTATGAGGCTCTTATGTCTCGAACGTTCGCATGGACTCGCCGTTCCTTCCTCACAAACTCCGCTCTCGTCTGCATGGCGTCCTCGCTTCGTGCACAGACAGGATCTTCGTTTCGCGATACCGTGAAGCATTATGCGCAGGCGCAGCATTTCAGCGGAGTGATTCTGCTCGGCAAACAGGACAGTATCGTCGAACAATATGTCTTCGGAGATGCCCGGACGGAGCCAGGGACACCGGTCACGCTGGAGACGGTCTTTGAAGGTGGTTCCATCTCCAAATGGATCGCATCGATCGTCGTTCTGAAACAGGTTGACAAAGACAAACTCTCGTTGGATGTCCCGATCTCGACCTATCTTCCGGCGTTTCGCAAAGATAATGGAGCGAAGCTGACCATGGCTCATCTGATGAGCCATCAGAGTGGTGTACCGAATCAGGTGATTCCTGCACTGCGTGCGGATCGTAGGCTGCAGGCCACGGCCGATGAGGCCGTGGCTCGCTGGGCGAGCGGCGATCTGCAATTTGAGCCGGGATCAACTTGGGACTACTCCCATTCCAATTGGCTACTCGTCCGTGCCGCCGTGGAGCATGCGACCAGTCGGACCTACGAAGAGCTTGCCGCCGAGACTCTATGGAAGCCGCTGGGCCTGAAGCACAGCGGCATCTTTTATGGAGAATCGCTCGCGATTCCGGGCATGGCAGAAAGCCGAAAGGCAGACGGCACACCGGACCCTTCCACGATGCCAAGCTTTATGGCGATGGTCGGTGGGTTTTATAGCAATGCCCCAGAGATGCTGCGCATTCTCGACGCCGTGGACAAGGAAAAGATTCTGAGCAAGGCATCGACCGAACGGCTCTTTACTCTGCGGATGCCGGAGCAGCACTATGCTCTCGGCGGGCGCGTGCGAACACGAACTCTGCACGGAAAGGAGCGCACGGTGATCTGGGAGGATGGCTCCAACCGCAGCTTCCGAATGCTTGCGGTGCGTGTTCGCGGCTCGGGAGAGGCGGTTATCGTCATGAATCATCGCGGAACAGACCAGCCTGCGATGGGGGATGTTGCAGACGCCGGTTTGAAATGGCTGTGTGATGACCAGAGCACTTAGAAAGCCGATCACTGACTGGCGAAAACTTACGGCCGGTACTTCCGGCTGGGGTTTAGAGCATCTTCCCTGTTGCTGAGTATCCCGGAAGAGGCATGCAGCGGCGTTTTCATTGCGGAAAACGCCCATAGGTGTGGAATCCCTGCACCACACCTACAGGGAAAATGCCTCTGAACCTGGTAATGTGTACCCATTGAACCGGCTTGTTATGGAGATCCATCTCGCGAAATGAGACGGTTCCCGATATGACAGCCATTTCCAGTTGCAAGCCATGCATCCAAACGGGCATGGTGTAGGCGAGAGGTGATCTTCGTCGATGCTCCGTTCCGCGCTTGTGAGTTTTGTCCTGTCTGCAGCGGCTGTCTCCATACATGCTCAAACCCCTCCTCCAGCGGTTGCCTATCCTCCGGGTGGCCCCGCAACCCCCACAACGGCTCCGGCACCGATGTTGCTTTGGCCGAATGCTCCTGGAGCGCAGGGAGACGCCGATGACGACAAGCCGACCCTTACGGCTTATATTCCGGCTCAGAACCCTACCAAGGCCGCGGTTGTTGTTGCTCCCGGCGGGGGCTATACGCACCTGGCGACTGAAAAAGAGGGAACCATGTTTGCGCAGTGGCTCAATGCGCAGGGGGTAGCCGCATTCGTACTGAAGTACCGTCTGGGGCCGAAGTATCACCATCCCATTGAGATCGGCGATGCGCAGCGTGCGATCCGTACGGTGCGTGCGCGCGCGGCAGAATGGGGCATCGACAAAGAAAAGGTTGGCATCATGGGATCGTCCGCAGGAGGCCACCTGGCGGCGTCTACCGGCGTGCTGTTTGACGATGGCCTTGCAACCGGTGATGCCATCGACCACGAGAACAGCCGGCCGGACTTCGTTATTCTGTGCTACCCCGTTATTCGTCTGGACGCGCCATATATGCACTCCGGTTCGCGCAGGATGCTTCTTGGAGAGACTCCAGACGATGCGCTCGTAGAAAAAATGTCGTTGACCGGCCTAGTGAACTCGAAGACGCCGCCAACCTTCCTCTACACCACAACTGACGATAAGACCGTGCCGGTCATGAATAGCGTCCTGTGGTACGAGGCACTGGTAAAGGCCGGGATTCCAGTAGAGCTGCATGCCTTCCAGCATGGCTCGCATGGCAGCGGTCTTGCCCAGGCAGATCCGGCGCTTCGGGAGTGGCCAAACCTGTTGCTGCACTGGCTCCAGGCCAATGGATGGGCGGCCAAGCCATGACGGTCGAAGAGATGATGGCCAGCAAGCCTGAGGGCCTGCCGCGAGCTCTGCGTGCCTTGTGGCACGATGCCCATGGAGATTGGAATGCGGCGCATGAGGTTGCCCAGGTGGAGGAGTTTGGGGATTGCGCCTGGGTTCATGCCTACCTGCACCGTAAGGAAGGTGACGAGGGAAACGCCGGTTACTGGTACGGCCGGGCAGGGAAGTCCGTTTTTCGAGGATCTCTCGAGGAGGAATGGCGATTTATCGCTGAGTCGCTGTTGGCACTACGAATCGGATGACACGCCCTAGAGAAAGCTTTTGTGGTGCGTTCACAATTGTGTAAAGTAGAGCCATCCACGGAACATCTGCATGCTTTCGATGGGCGTCAGCCTTCGTCTGCAGAGCTTTCGGTAGCCCGTAGGGCCTTCAGTAGAAGAACAGGTGAAATGTCCATGCGTCTTCGTAGTGTGAAAGTGTATCTAGCGGTACTCCTGGGGCTGGTTCTGGCGACCGCTCCTGCATTTGGACAAGCAGCAAGCACTCCTAAAGTCGACTCTGGCGACAATAGCTGGATGCTGGTCAGTTCCGCGCTGGTGTTGATGATGAGTGGTCCGGGCCTTGCCCTCTTTTATGGCGGTCTGGTGCGTAAGAAGAATGTACTCGGTACGTTCATGCAGACCTTCGCCATGATGGCGGTCATCACGGTCCTGTGGGCCGTGGTGATGTACTCTCTCGCCTTCGGCCATGGGAATGCCTTCATCGGCGGCTTCAACCACGTGTTTCTCAAAGGTGTTAGCCTGACGCCGAATCCGACCTATGCGGCGACCATTCCCGAGCAGACCTTCATGGTGTATCAGCTCATGTTCGCCATCATTACGCCGGCGCTTATCACTGGCGCCTTTGCCGAGCGTATGAAGTTCTCGGCGATGCTGGTCTTCAGTGTTCTCTGGGCGCTCTTTATCTACTCCCCAATGGCACATATGGTCTGGGGCGAGGGTGGCCTGCTGAACGCGGCTCTCGGCGGTAAGTTCCCATGCCTGGACTTTGCCGGCGGCACCGTGGTGCACGTGACGTCCGGTGTCTCGGCGCTGGTGACAGCGATCTATCTCGGCAAGCGCATCGGCTTCCCCAAGGAGCCTATGCCGCCGCACTCGGTGGTTCTCAGTTTTATCGGCGCCTGTCTTCTGTGGGTGGGTTGGTTCGGCTTCAACGCCGGGTCCGCTCTGGCCTCCGGTACTCTGGCAACTTCCGCCTTTGTGGCAACGCACTTTGGCGCTGCGGCTGCGGCGCTGGGCTGGCTGGCTGCGGAATGGTTCCGTAACGGTAAGCCTTCGGCTCTGGGCGGTATCTCCGGCGCCGTCGCCGGACTGGTTGCCATTACACCGGCAGCCGGCTTTGTGACCCCGATGAGCGCTCTGGCCATCGGCGCGATTGCCGGTGTCTTCTGCTTCTACATGGTTGTGAAGGTAAAGAACATCTTCGGTTACGACGACTCTTTGGACGCCTTCGGTGTCCACGGCGCGGGCGGAACACTGGGCGCCATCCTGACCGGTATCTTCGCCAACAGCTCCATCAATCCGCTGCTCGGAGCAGGGAAGGCGACGGGCTTCTTCGAGGGAAACCACACGCAGGTGCTCAACCAGGCCATTGGTGTGGGGCTGGCGTGGGGTATCTCTATCGTCGGAACACTCATCCTGCTCTTCATTGTTGATAAGCTGATTGGTCTGCGGGTTTCGCCGGAAGATGAGGCGATTGGCCTTGACCTGTCGCAGCACGGAGAAGAGGGCTACCACGCAGAGGCTTCGGCGCACTAAGCACGCGCCGCACGGAAAAAGGACTGAAACGATGCTGAAGATTGAAGCGGTGATTCAACCCGGAAAACTGGATGCAGTAAAAGACGCTCTGGTCGAGATCGGCGTGCAGGGAATGACCATCCTGGAAGCACGCGGCCACGGTCGCCAGAAGGGTCACACGGAGTTCTATCGCGGTCGCGAATACTCTGTGGACCTGCTCCCAAAGATCAAGATCGAGACCGTTGTTGCTGACGATATTGCCGAGAAGGCAATTAATGCCATCATCGCGGCTGCTCAGACCGGCAAGATCGGCGATGGCAAGATCTTCGTCTCCCGTGTAGACGAGGTGATCCGGATTCGCAACGAAGAGCGCGGTGAGATTGCCATCTAACTCCTTCCTCAACATTCCTCTCACTTCGCTGTATGCTGGAGCTTCATACACGGCATACAGCGAATGTCTTTAAAGTCACAGCCCGCAAGCAAGGCCACGTCCCCGGTGCGTGAGATCTATGAGCACCAGATGGAGACGATTCGGCGGATCTTTGAAAAGCTGCCCGACGGCTCGCGGATGGTTGCCGCACGATCGATTGCCGTCGACGAAGTCGTACAAGCGTTATGGCAATCCACCGGACTGGGAGATGCCGCCGCGCTAATAGCGATTGGCGGCTATGGCCGGCAGGAGCTCTATCCCTGCTCGGATGTTGACCTGTTGGTGTTGCTGAACGATGCCAAGCCAACCAAGGCCTTGACCGACGGCGTGCGGATGCTCTCACAGCAGATGTGGGACTGCGGTATTCGTCTGGCCCCGGTGACACGGTCTCTGCTGGAATGCGAACGGTTCGACCCGAGTAATGTCGAGTTTGCCATCGCCATGCTCGATCATCGTTTTCTTACGGGCAGCCAGGAACTCTACGCAGCGCTCACTGAGAGGCTGTTGCCGCGTCTTCTGGCAAAGGAAAGCACAGGGCTTCTGGCCCAACTGCAGGAGATGACCGCAGAGCGCCATACCCGTTACGGCAACACACTCTTTCATCTCGAACCCAATATCAAGGAATGCCCGGGTGGCCTTCGTGATGCGCATGTCTGCGCCTGGCTGCCACAGATTCTCAAGCTGGCGGCGGACGGCAAGGGGAAGCCTGTTCCTGCGTTTCCCATCGCGGACGATGCCGAGTTTTCTGAAGCGGTCGACTTTCTGAAGACCGTGCGCGCCTACCTGCACTACCGTCATGACCGGGATGACAATGTGTTGGACTGGCAGGCTCAGGATGGAGCCGCCTCCGCCCGCATCGGTCTCAGCGGCCGAGGGAAAGCAGATGCTGCTTACTGGATGCGGAACTATTTTCGCCATGCACGCAGCATTGAGCGCCGCACATTGCAACTGCTCGATGAGATCCCACAGAAAAAGAGCCTCGCTGCACTGGCATTCGGTCTGAAGCCCGGCGGGAGGCAGGCGCCCAACGGTTTTCGTGTGGAGCGGGGAATTGTCGTTATCGACAAGGCGGAAAAGGGGATGGATCCCGCGCATGAGATGGAGACGGTGCTTGCTATCTTTGAAGCGATCGCCGCCCAAGGCCCGCGCCTCAGCCGTAATGCGGAGATGCGTCTTGCAGATGCGCTTCCAATGCTCTCTGCCAGTCTTGAGGATGGCCCCGCTTTGTGGAGACACCTAAGCGCCATCCTGACCGGCCCATTTGCAGGCCAGGCTCTGCGTACTATGCATGCCCTGGGCATCCTGGAGTTGATGTTGCCGGAGTTTCACGGCATTGACGCTCTGGTGATTCGCGATGCTTACCATCGGTACACCGTGGATGAGCACACCTTCCTGCTGATTGACACCCTGCATGGTCTGCCGCGGGTTGTGGAAGGCCCCCTTTCAGAGTGGGCGAAGAAGTTCGGGATCATTCGCGATGAAATCGAGCACACCGCCCTACTGTATCTGGCAGCCCTACTGCACGATACAGGCAAAGGACGCAGCGGCGACGACCACGCGGTGGAGAGCTCGCGTATGGCGCAAAGCGTCTGCTCGCGTCTGGAGTTTGATCTGCATGAGACCGGCCTGGTCCTGTCGCTCATCCAGAATCATCTGGAGATGTCGAATGCACTCCGCCGCGACATTTTTGATCAGGAGACGGTACGCATCTTTGCCTCCAAGGTGCAGACACATGAGCAGCTCCGCATGCTGGTGGTCTTTACCTACGCTGACATCAATGCCGTCCATCCTGATGCCTTGACTCCATGGAAGGCCGAGAATCTCTGGCGGTTGTATATGGCAACCTCCAACTATCTGGATCGCAGCGTGGATGAGGACCGCGTGGACACGAAGATGGAGCGTGAGCTCGTCCGCCGCGTCACTGCACTGCAGCCCTCCAAGGCCGAATCTATCCGCGAGTTTCTTGATGGCTTTCCCCAGCGCTACCTGCACACGAGGACGCCGGACGAAATCCGCGTTCACTTTCAGATGGCTGAGAGAGCTCAGGACGGTTCGATACAGCTCAGTCTTCAGCAGAGCAGCGCTGACTGGGAGATAACGCTGATCGCCAAAGACCGTCCCATGCTCTTTGCGGCCATGACCGGTGCTCTCACGGGTTGGGGCATGAACATCGTCACCGCGGACGCGTTTTCTGATGCCAGCGGTATCGTCGTCGACAGTTTTCACTTTACCGATAGTTTTCGGACCCTGGAGCTCAATCCCAGCGAACGTGAGCCGTTCCTGGAGAGCGTGCGTAAGGTAGCCGGCGGAGAGATTCCTCTGGCGAAGTTTCTTGCCGGCCGGCGCCGTACCCGAAGACGTGCGCCGCTCGTCACCGTAGAGACGGCTATCAGTTTCGATGACATCGCCTCGACGCACTGCACACTGCTGCAGGTGGTGGCCCAGGATGTTCCAGGCCTGCTTCATGCCCTCAGTGAGGCTCTGGCAACGTTTGGCTGCAACATTGAGGTCGCATTGATCGATACCGAAGGAGATACCGCCATTGACGTGTTTTATCTGACGCACGAAGGGGGCAAGCTCAGCCAGACCGATCAGGTCCAGCTGAAGGAAACGTTGCTCAAGGCGGTCAGGGATAATGCGAGCTAGGCACTTCAGTATCCTTGCGCTGTTATGCATTTCGTTAACAGTCTGGGGACAGAACCAACAATGCACGGTCTCGAGCTTTGAGGGGGAAGTCTCGTATGGCCAGACCTATCGCCATGCGATCAGCAGCAATCTGGAGCTCGTACTCGACCCGTTACCTTCCGGGTGGCTATTGCGTGTGCTGCCGATAGGAAAACCTCGTCCGCAGCATGACTATGCCGAACTTGCGACGCCCCCTTATCAGTCGGTAACGCCATTAGCCGTCTCGACGGACTTCAGCTTTCGTGCTCAGGACGCGATTGCCTGGAATCCACGCAACTTCCGTTTTGTTGCAGAGTCTGATGCTTTCAACAGGCTCATAATGGCTTATAACAATTACATCGGGGCTCAGGATTCTGTTTCACGTCGTTCGGCAGAAGGACGGTTGACGTCCCTGGTGCAGCAGGCGCAGTCCGGAGAACTTCGTATTCTGGACGCCAAGATTTTTGCGGGCACGGCAGATCAGGCAGGCCTGGCGGCAATGGTCGCCTCGCATCTGAGTGAAACCGCCCATTCAGTGGTGGCTACACGCGGTGAAACGATTTCTCCCCTCGGGCGCATCATATGGTTTCGATTCCGAATATCGCTCAGGCTGCCGGAAAATAACATAGGAAATAGGGTGTTCTGCAGATAAAACAGGCAACATCTCGGGTTCGACAGGCATCATGACAGATAGGGGAGATTCTGGGCTGGTTCCACATCCGCGTAATCCCTTCTATATATTGAGAGTATGAGCACTCCGGCGCAGGAAACCACGAGCAATGGCCGCCCGATGAACGGGCCCGAAAAGAATGATCGCTATCTCTTTGGCAGCTTGGACAGCTTTGGCAAGAATCGCGAAAAGCTGGAAGAGGTGTCGTGGGGCTACGATCAGCCAGAGGGCGTCGTTTTGGCCTCTATGGACGCGGCCATTAACTGGGTTCGAAAGAATTCGGTATGGCCTATGACCTTTGGCCTGGCTTGCTGTGCGATCGAGATGATGTCCATGGGTGGTTCGCGGTACGACATCGCGCGTTTTGGCGCTGAGGTCTTCCGTCCTTCACCGCGGCAAAGCGATTTGATGGTGATCGCAGGCCGTGTCTCGCAGAAGATGGCTCCCGTGATTCGCCGCTTATATGAGCAGATGCCAGAGCCGAAGTGGGTTATCTCGATGGGTGCGTGCGCAACCTCGGGAGGCGTGTTTAACAACTATGCACTGATGCAGGGCGTAAACCAGGTCATCCCGGTTGACGTCTACGTGCCAGGGTGTCCACCCCGTCCAGAGCAGCTCATTTATGCCATTACGTTATTGCAGGAAAAGATTCAAAAGGAGAGGGGAACGTTGAAGAAAGCGTTGAACCTTGCCTGAGAAACCCGTTTCATGGGGTAAAAATACCGTAAAACGGGGTAGTAAGTTGAGTACCGCCCGGAATTTGTAGCTGAACCGAAACTCAGGTGCGCTACACTTTTGAGGGAATTCGTAAGCCACTGAGTCTGTAAGCATTTGAGCTCAGAGCACAACATGTAAGTATTCGCGGAGGAAATAAATGTTCGAACGCCCAGTTCGCAGTATCGGTAGACTTCTACTCGCTGCCTGCGCCGTCAGCCTTGGGGTCACCGGGCTGCAAGCGCAGACGGCTCCGGCGGCCCCGTCGGAACCCAACCCGTCGCGCGCTGATATTTTCCTGGGATACTCGTACTTCGGTACGCATAGCCCCATCAAGCCTGCCAACATTCAGTACAGCTCCATCGACCTTGGTGCGATCGGTAGCGGTGCCTATTACTTCAATAAGTATGTTGGCGGCGAAGTTGTTTTCGCGGCCCATCCGGATGGTAAGAACGATTCTCTCTATACCATTTCAGCCGGCCCGATCTTCCGTTATCCCGCGCAGAACTTTACCGTCTTCGCCCACGGCCTGGTCGGTGGTGCGAAACTCGGTGGTCCGAATGGTCCTGCTGGTTACAACTCAACAATGTGGGGCACTGCTTTGACGGCTGGCGGTGGCATGGACTATGACACGCCGCTGTTCAACCATAAGCTGGGCATCCGTCTTTTCCAGGCGGATTATCAGTACATCCATGACAACTTTGGCCCCGCCAACCCCGGCGGCGGCATCTTAGGCGGACGCGCCAATATCAGCGCTGCTCAGTTGAGCAGCGGTCTTCTGTGGCACATTGGCAGCATCATTCCGCCGCCGCCTGTGACCTACTCCTGCGTTGCGTCGCCTGCGACTGTCTTCCCGGGTGATCCCGTCACGGTGACCGGCACTGCCGCGAACCTGAATCCGAAGAAGACCGCGACCTATAGCTGGACCTCTGACGCTGGCACTGTTTCCGGTACTTCCAGCACCGCGAACGTTGACACCAAGTCGCTGAACCCTGGCAGCTATACCGTCAAGGGTCACGTGGAAGAGGGCAAGAAGGTCGGTCAGTTCGCCGACTGCTCGGCTCCGTTCACGGTCAAGGCCTTCGAGCCGCCGACCATCAGCTGCTCGGCCAGCCCGTCCAGCGTTCGTCCGGGTGAGTCTGCGACGATCACGGCGAACGGCGTTAGCCCGCAGAACCGTCCTCTGACCTACAGCTATAGCTCGACCTCCGGCTCGGTCTCTGGCAACGGAACCTCCGCGACACTGAGCACCGCCGGCGCAGCGCCTGGCACCGTTACCGTCACCTGCAACGTGGTTGACGATAAGGGCCAGACCGCTTCGGCCACGACCTCAGTCAGCGTTGTTGCTCCGCCGCCGCCGCCGGCTCCGAAGACCTCGAGCCTCTGCACGGTCAACTTCGAGCGTGATAAGAAGCGTCCGACCCGTGTTGACAACGAGGGCAAGGCTTGCCTCGACGACGTTGCTCTGAACCTGCAGCGCTCGTCCGATGCCAAGGTTGCTCTGGCTGGCTCCGCTGACAGCAAGGAGAAGCATGGCGATACGGTATCTTCTGAGCGTGCTCTGAACGCCAAGGAGTACCTGGTGAAGGACAAGGGTATCGACGCTTCCCGCGTTGCCACCTACACCTCCACCACCGAAGGCAAGACCGTCACCACCACTCTGATCCCTGCTGGCGCTACCTTCAGCACCAGCGGTCTGACGGAAGTGACTGAGCCGGTCAAGCCCGCCAAGCCGGTTCGCAAGCAGAAAATAAGTCAATGAGAAAGTCCCTTGGCGGAGCAATCCGCGTTGCTGCACTCGCCATTCCGTTTCTGGTGTCTTCCTGGATGCACGCTGTGACGTGGTTCCCGTTTGGTCCTGATGGGGGTGATGCTCGTGCCTTCGCGGAGGATCCACACGATCACAAGCACGTGTATCTGGGAACAGCCATCGGCTGGATGTACGACAGCCACGACGGCGGTCGGACATGGAAGCGACTTGCTCGCCTGGGGAAGCGTGACGATCTGGTGATCGACAATATCGTTGTCGACGCTTCGGAGCCGAATGTGCTCTACGCTGGCGCCTGGGTGCTCGGCAGCACGGATGGAGCTTTCTATATCAGCCGCGACGCCGGTATGACCTGGGTAGAATCGCCCTCGATGCACGGTCAATCGATTCGCTCCCTCTCCGCTTCGCCTTCCTCGCCGAAGACATTAGTCGCGGGGACGCTCGATGGCATTTTCAAGAGTTCTGACGGCGGGCAGAATTGGAAACAGATCAGCCCGGCTGGCAGCACAGAGATTCATGAGGTCGAGTCCATTGCGATCGATCCGAAGAATCCTAATACGATCTATGCCGGAACGTGGCACCTGCCGTGGAAGACGACCGATGGCGGCGTCAACTGGAAGAACATTAAAGACGGAATTATCGATGATTCGGACGTGTTTTCCATCATCGTCCATCCCAAGACTCCTTCGATTGTCTATGCCAGCGCATGCTCCGGCATCTACAAAAGCGAGAACTCCGGTGATCGCTTCACGAAGGTACAGGGCATTCCATCTTCTGCGCGCCGTACGCGCGTCCTGATGCAGGATCCGAAGCATCTCGATACCGTGTTTGCCGGTACGACGGAAGGGCTCTGGCGCAGCTCCGATGCCGGTACAACCTGGCGCCGCACCACCGACCCCACCACGATCGTGAATGACGTTTTTATCGATCCGGAAAATCCAGAACATATACTGCTCGCAACGGATCGCGGCGGCGTACTTATGAGCGATGACGGAGGTTTCTCGTTCCGCACATCGAACTCCGGTTTTACGTCTCGTCAGATTACGTCGTATGCCGCCGACTACGTCAATCCGGCCAAGCTCTATATCGGTGTCCTCAATGACAAAGGTTCGGGCGGTGTCTTCGCCAGTGCGAATGGCGGATTGACTTGGGATCAGCTCAGTTCCGGCTTGAATGGACTGGATGTTCTGGCTCTGGTGCAGGCTCCGGACGGCACCATTATCGCTGGAACCTCACACGGTATCTTCCGCCTGCAGGGAGCCGTCTGGGTCCCCAGCGGAATGGTCGTCGGCAATGCAGCTACAAAGCCGGCCGCAACGCCTCTGCGGGGAGTAGCGGGCGCGGCTAAGACGCGGCATCCTATACGTCCCATGGCGGCGCGTCCTTCAGGACCAGGCCGTCTTCTGGATGCCCCGGCTTCTTCCATGGTTCGCTCGGGCAACATGCTTTATGCCACAACTCCCCTTGGGATATTGCAGAGCAACGATTCGGGTACCACATGGCGAATCACGTCACTCACCAGTGATGATTTCCGTTATTCCGGAGCGGCGCCGGGTGGAAACGTTGTGGTTGCCGGTCTACATCGGATCGCATTCCTGAACCCGGCCACGCAGCAGTGGACTGAAGCGTCAGTGCCTCCTGGGCTCGCCCAGATCACTTCCATTGGAGTCGATGACAAAGGGCGTCTCTGGGCCGGTGGCCGTGAGGGAGTATTTCGCTCCAATACCGGAACAAGCTGGCAGGGACTCCCGGAGCTCCACGTGGCAGACGTCAATAGCATCTTCTACGACGGCGCCGGAAAGCGGATGCTGATCTCGGCCAACAGCTCGACGACCCTGACGTATGCCGTGAGCCTGGCGGATGACCATATCGCGTTCTGGGATACGGGATGGCACCTTCGCTTTGTTCGTCCTGTGGGAGATCACCTCATCGGGGCTACCCTCTATGACGGGATCGTGGTTCAGCCGCGGATGGTTGAATCCGCGGTGAGATAACCGGCTGCTGTAAGGAGGATTAGAATGGAAAGTGCGATGACAGCTACCTCAATCTCCTCGCAGCCGCGCCATGCTTTTCAGACAGACGACCCACGCCTTGAGCCCGTTGCGGACAAGGTCCTCGCCGGCATGCGGCTGGACTATGAGGATGGCCTCGCTCTCTACCGCAGTCCGGACATTCTGGCCGTAGGCTGGCTGGCCAACTGGGTACGCGAAAAACTGCACGGAGATGTGGCGTACTTCAATGTAAACCGGCACATCAATCCGACCAATGTCTGTGTCGCAAGCTGCCGCCTCTGTGCCTTCGGCCGCAAGAAAGATGCTCCCGGCACTTACACGATGGCTCTGGAAGAGGCCTGGCAGGCTGCGGGCGCGGGTTATACCGAAGCTGTAACCGAGTTTCATATCGTCGGTGGTCTTCATCCGGATCTGCCATTCCAGTACTTCATGGATCTGGTCAGCGGCTTGAAAGAGCGCTTCCCGAAGGTTCATATCAAAGCCTTCACCATGGTTGAGGTCGCATTCCTCGCCAAGCGCGCCAAACTCACGATTCCTGAAGTGCTGGAGCGCATGAAGGCTGCTGGTGTCGATTCCTGCCCGGGCGGCGGAGCAGAGATCTTCGCTGACCGCGTTCGTCACATCATCTGCGATCACAAGATCGACGGCTCGGAGTGGTTGGATACGGCGCGTCTGGCCCACAAGGCCGGCCTTCGTTCTAACGCCACCATGCTCTATGGGCATATCGAGAACGAAGAGGATCGCGTCGATCATCTCTTGAAGTTGCGTGCTGTGCAGGATGAGACCAGCGGTTTCCAGACCTTTATTCCTCTGGCTTTCCATCCTGACAACACGCCCCTGGGGCACTTGCCACGTACGACCGGCATGCTCGACATCAAGCAGATTGCTGTTGGCCGTCTGATGCTGGATAACTTCCCGCATATCAAGAGTTACTGGCAGATGGTGACACCGAAGATGGCCCAGATCTCGCTGCGTTTTGGAGCAGACGATATTGACGGCACCGTTGTTGAAGAGAAGATCTATCACGACGCCGGCGCTACGACACCACAGGGTATGCGCCGCGCAGAACTGGAACGCCTCATCCGCGAAGCCGGCCGCGTTCCGTTTGAGCGCGATACGATGTACCGCGCGGTCACTCGCAGTGAAGACAGCTTCACGATTGCGGTATAACGACTTCTTCAAACCCTATAAGCCTTTTCAGGCCTTCAGAACGATATTCTGAAGGCCTGATGTGCGAAGCAAGCGTTGAGCCATTTCTGCTGTTCGAACATGTGAATGTCGCACGCGGTTCCCAGCGGGTGCTGCATGACATCAACCTCAGCATTCGCCCGGGTGAGAACGTCGTGATTCTCGGGCCGAACGGCTGTGGCAAGTCGACACTCATCAAGGCGATGACCTGTGAGATCTACCCGCTGGTCGAGCCTGGGATGCGTGTCCGCATCTTTGGCCGCGAACGTTGGGATCTGCAGGAGCTACGGCGTCGGCTGGGTGTGGTATCTCCGGAGCTGCCAGGCAAGCCAACGCTCAAGACCACTGGCTTGGACGCTGTGGTCTCCGGCTTCTTTTCCAGCTCTACCCTCTGGCCCAATCTCACCATAACGGACGAGATGCGATCCAAGGCCGAAGATGCGTTACGTCTGGTGGAAGGGGAAGTGCTGGCTGAGAAGTTTGTCGGACAGATGTCTGCTGGCCAGCAGCGTCGTGTCATGATTGCGCGTGCCCTGGTACGCAGCAATGAGATGCTCCTGCTGGATGAGCCGTCGAACGCGCTGGATATCGCCGCCCAGCGCAGCCTGCGATTGACGCTACGGCGCCTTGCACAGCAGGGAACCGGCATTCTGCTGATCACGCACCACATCGAAGACATTCTGCCGGAGATCGACCGGGTCATTATGATGCGCGATGGACGTATCGTCGCGGACGGCGCAAAACGTGATCTATTGACCGGTGAGAAGCTCTCGGAGCTCTTCGATACTGAGGTTGAGCTTCGCGATCGCGACGGCTTTTATTCTATGGTCTAGTGCGGCGGCCCTGAAGTTTTCGTATCAATGAAAGAGGCAGCGCGAATGCTCTGCCTCTTCTCTTGATACCTGGATGGCGATCTAGTGCCGCTCGCCGCTAAAGGGAATTTGAATTGGAACCAGATCAGAGTCCGGCACCCGGCTAGGACCAAGGACGGCGACGCGGGGAATCGGGCCGCGCACCATGGCTACTTCATCGCAGGCATGCAGACGAGGGCAATTCTGGCAATCTTTATAGATCTTGTCTGGCAGGGCCGCGCGATCCATCGTGATGCGGAAGCCGAAGTGGAAGAAGAAGTCGGGAATGCGGGTGAAGAGACACACCGAAGGAACTCCATGATCGTCGGCCTCTTCCAGCAGGGCACGCAGGATTCTGCCGCCCGCCCCCTGGCCTTTGGCTTCAGGCTTCACAACGATGGAGCGGACCTCGGCGAGGTGAGGTCCATAGAGATGCAGTGCTCCGCAGCCGAGAAATACGCCGCTTTCAGATTCGGCAACGGTGAAATCGCGAACGTTTTCGCAGATCTCGGCATAGCTGCGGCGAAGCAGCGTGCCGTCGCCAGACAGAGAATTGACGATGTCGAAGATGTTATTCGCATCCTGCAGGCGCGCTTTACGCACTTGGGCGCCGTTGACGCGCGGGCGCGTCGACACAGTCGATTCACTGATCACACTAGACATGGACCTGCTCCTGCTGCGGAGTCAGGGCCGCGACCTTCTCGCGCGCCAGCGCCAGCGATGCTGCCACCTGTGCAGTCGCTGTGCCACCGATGACGTCGTGACAGTCCACGGTCGCCCGCAGCGTAATGGCGTCGTGGAAGTCCGCGCCAAACTCGTCTCCGAATTGTTTCAGCTCGTCCAAAGTCAGTTCGTTCAGTTCGCAGCCCTTATCTAAAGAATAACGGACGGCGTTGCCGATCTTCTCGTGCGCTTTGCGGAAGGGAACTCCCTTATGCACCAGATAGGTGGCTGCAGCCATAGCGTTCAGGTAGCCGTTAGAGGCTGCTGTCTCCATCCGGTCCAGCCGGAACTGAAGTGCGGCGGTGAAGGGAGCCATCAAGGGCAGCATTTCAGCCAGGGTGGCAGCGACCTCGAAGGTAGCCTCCTGCGTCTCCTGCATGTCTTTGTTGTAAGCCAGCGGGAGCCCTTTGATGATGGCGGCGAAGGTCGTCGCCGCACCCAGCAGACGACCGCTCTTGCCTCGCACCAATTCCGTCAGGTCTGGATTCTTCTTTTGTGGCATAGCCGAGGATCCGGTTGAAAAAGCCTCCGGCAGCTCAATGAATCCAAATTCCTGGGTAGCGTAGAGCGTGATCTCCTCGGCGAAGCGAGACAGATGCAAACCGAGTCCGGCAGCGCACTGAGAGAACTCCAGAGCAAAGTCCCGGTCGCTGGTGGCGTCCATGCTGTTCGCCGTCGGCGCATCGAAGCCCAGGGCCTCGGAAGCGATGGTGCGATCGAGCGCAAGCGTCGCACCGGCGATGGCGCCTGAACCCAGTGGGCATAGATTCATCCGCTTGCGTGCATCGGCAAAGCGTGAGGCATCCCGGAGGATCATCTGCACATAGGCCTGCAGCCAGTGAGCCAGAAGAACCGGCTCGGCGCGCTGTAGATGCGTGTAGCCAGGCATCACGGCATCGCCAACTCTAACAGCCTGGTCCAGCAGGGCATCTGCCCACGCGGCCAGATCGGTCAACACCTGGTCGATGGCATCGCGGACAAAGAGGCGCAGATCGGTCGCGATCTGCTCGTTACGGGAGCGGCCTGTATGCAGCTTGAGCGCCAGCGTGCCGATGTGCTTCGTCAGCTCCAGCTCGACGAAGTGATGCACGTCCTCCGGCGTCTCAGAAGCGAGATCCAGCGTATCCGCGGCGAAGTCCGCGCCGATGCGGTCCAGCCCGGCGAGAATCTCCCCCAGCTCGTTATCGGTCAAAATGCCGGCAGCCGCGATCATCCTCGCATGGGCCTTTGACGCACGGATCTCCTGGGGGATCAGCTGCCAGTCAAAGGGGAACGACCGCTGCCACAGCTCGAATTTGCGATTGAGCGGTTCCCGGAACCGCCCAGACCACATTTTCACGTCA